>JAUNRL010000193.1 GCA_030535715.1 Bacillota bacterium | reverse complement strand
GGACTTCGCGCTCTGGAAGGCCCGCAAGGAAGATTCCGAGATTGCCTGGGATTCCCCTTGGGGAATGGGCAGACCGGGATGGCACATCGAGTGCTCCACCATGTCAAAGAAGTATCTGGGTGACACGCTGGACATCCACGCCGGCGGCGAGGACCTGCAGTTCCCCCATCACGAGAATGAGATCGCCCAGTCCGAGGCGCACAACGGCAAGCCCTTCGCGAAATACTGGATGCACAACGGATACATCAACGTGGACGGCGTCAAAATGTCCAAGTCCCTGGGCAACTTCAAGACCGTGCGGGATCTGCTGGGCCAGTATGACGGCGAGGTGCTCCGGTTCCTGATCCTCAGCGGGCACTACCGCGGACCCATCGATTTCAATCCGGAGATCCTGACCCAGTCGGAGAACGGGCTGAAGCGGATGCGCAACGCCAAGAGCAACCTGAAGCACCTGATCGCCACCTCGACGGCCGAGGGCGAGGGCCCGGGCTGCAAGGCGGCTTCCACAGCGGAGAAGGAGGCGCTGGCCGGCTTCGATCAATACCGGCAGAAGTTCATCATGGCCATGGACGACGACCTGAATACGGCGGACGCGATCTCCGCAGTGTTCGAGCTGGTCACGGCCATCAACACGGCGGTCCGCGACGGCGCATCGAAAGAATTCGCGCAAGGGTGCATGGACATTCTGATGGAGCTGTGCACCGTACTGGGCCTGCTGCAACAGGAGGTCAGAGAGAGCGTGGAGATCGAGCCCGAGATCCAGGCGCTGATCGATGAGCGGCAGGCGGCGAGAAAGGCGAAGAACTTCGCCCGGGCCGACGAGATCAGAGACCAGCTGAAGGCACAGGGAATCACCCTGAAGGATACGCCTCAGGGCGTGCAGGTCATCCGGGACTGATGCGGATGGACGAACTGCGCAGCCTGAACGCCGATGTGCTGGCGTACATGGGAGATGCCGTGTATGAGAAGATGGTCCGGGAGATGCTGCTGGGGCGGGGGATTCACCGGGCGGACCGGCTGCACCGGGAAGCCACGCGCTACGTCAGCGCGACGGCACAGGCGGAGATCATTCACGCGCTGTACAATGCCCTGTCAGAAGAAGAGCAGGGAATGCTCCGGCGCTGGCGCAACCACAAGTACCATTCCAAGGCGAAACACGCGGACCCCATGACCTACAAATGGGCCACCGCCTTCGAGGCACTGGTCGGATATCTGTATCTGGCCGGAGACACGCAAAGGCTGGACTGGCTGTTCGAACAGGCGGCAGCGGTGATCGACGGGCCGCAGGAGGATGCGGACCGCGGCTGAACAGAAGCGGCGATGGGACCATGCGTCAGGCCTGCCGGGAAATGGGCCGGAAGACGGCGGAAGATGAAGGAGTACAGGGATGTCATCAGGAAAGAAGAAACACAAAAAGCAGGTCAGGAACAAGACAAAAGACTGGCTGATGGATTACTATCAGACCGGCCGTGCTTTTGATGAGGAGAACCGGCGCCGGCAGGAAGAGGAAGGAACGCCCAGTCCGAAGGGACTGAAGAATCTCAACTCCTTTGAGTGGGGCTGCATCATCGTCATCGTGCTGGGACTGATCGGGATCTTTGTGCGGTATGTTATTTTGAAAATCTGACAGGGAGCCGCAGCGGGTCAAACGCGTTGACGGGGCTCCCGTTGTATAGGTAAAGCATATTTGAGGAAGGAATATAAAAGGAACATATATGAGCTGGGCAGATGTTTTATTCGTGAATATGTGCAGGGACATCCTGGACAACGGTTTCTCTACGGAGGGCCAGACGGTCCGGGCCAGGTGGTCCGACGGGACACCGGCCCACACCATCAAACAGTTCGGTGTGGTGAACCGCTATGATCTGCAGGAGGAGTTTCCGGCGCTGACCTTGCGGCCTACCTATATCAAGTCCGCAGTGGACGAGGTCCTCTGGATCTGGCAGAAGAAATCCAATCGTACGGCGGACCTGGCCAGCGGTATCTGGGATGAATGGGCGGATGAAAAGGGAACCATCGGCAAAGCCTATGGATATCAGATGGGAATCAAGTACCAGTTCCCCTTCGGCGAAATGGATCAGACCGACGCTGTCCTCTGGCAGCTGAAGAACGCGCCCTATTCCCGCAGGATCATGACCAACATGTATAACTTCGCGGACCTGACCCAGAT
>JAUNRL010000192.1:828-2189 GCA_030535715.1 Bacillota bacterium | reverse complement strand
CGAATTACGACGAAGATGCCGGCACCGGTGAACAGAAAGAGTATCCGGCGACCCAGGAAACCCTGGACGCATTCGGCATCACCGCCAGCCTGAACAGCTTCAAGGCCGGCAACATCACCAAACCGATGTCCATCCCGGGCACCTACCAGAAGGTGAAGCCCCATCATCAGGGGCTGAAGGAGTTCCTGGCCTCCCCGGTACGGGGCACTGCGGACGGTTTTGACATCATCTTCTTTATCTTCATGCTGGGTGGAACCATCGGCGTCATCAACTACGTGGGGGCCTTCGCCGCAGGCATCGGCGCCCTCGCCAAAACCTGCAGGGGAAGAGAACAGATCATCCTGATCGTCATCACCGCGCTGATCGCCTTCATGGGCTCCATCGAGGGTTTCTGCGAGGAGACCATCGCTCTCTACCCGGTTCTTGTGCCGGTCTTCCTGGCGGCAGGCTATGATGCCATCACCGCCGTCGGTGCGATCTACATGGGCTCCACCATCGGCTGCATGTTCTCCACCATCAACCCGTTCTCAGTGGGCATCGCCTCCTATGCGGCGGGCATCACCATGAATGCGGGACTGGGATTCCGTGCCGTCGGTCTGGTCATCGGCTGCGCCATCACCGTACTGTATCTGATGCGGTACGCCAGGAAGATCAGGAAGAATCCGGAACTGTCCCTGGTTGCGGATCAGAGGGAACTGGTCGAGCGGAAGTTCGCTACGGTCGACCTGTCCAACATTCCGGAGTTCACCACCCGCAAGAAGATCTGCCTGCTCATCTTCATCATCACCTTCGGTGTGATGATCTGGGGCATCATGGTTCCCGGATGGTGGTTCGAAGAACTGTCTGAACTGTTCCTCATCTCCGGCGTGGTCATCGGCATCGTCGGCGGAATCGGCGAGAAGAACCTGGTTCGTGAATTCGTCAACGGCGCGGCCGACCTGGTGGGCGTTGCCCTGATCCTGGGCGTGGCCCGTGCGGTCACCATCCTGCTGGACAACGGCAACATCTCCGGCACGATTCTGGAAAGCATGTCATCGGCCGTTTCCGGTATGCCGCCGGCCGTGTTCATCGTTCTGCTGATGCTCGTCTACGTTGTTCTGGGATTCTTCATCAATTCGTCCTCCGGTCTGGCGGTTCTGTCCATTCCGATCATGGCCCCGCTGGCAGACGTTGTGGGTATCCCGAGAGAACTGATCGTTTCCGCTTACCTCTATGGTCTGGGCATCATCACTTTCATCACCCCGACGGGCATCATCATGCCGTCCCTGGAGGTCGTGGAAACCACCTACGACAGATGGCTGAAACTGGCTCTGCCGCTGGTCGGCATCCTGACCGTCTTCGGCGCCATCATGCTGGTTCTC
>JAUNRL010000192.1:0-818 GCA_030535715.1 Bacillota bacterium | reverse complement strand
CTGACATTCTGCTAAGCAAACGCAATCCCGAGCAAAAAGCCATGTCCTGCATGGCTTTTTGCAAATCGGGGCAACGGAGGATATTATGCGGGTATTAACAGGTTTGCAGCCGGAGAAAATCTTCGGATTTTTTGAGGACATCTGCGCGATCCCTCACGGCTCCGGCAACACGACGCAGCTCAGCAACTGGCTGGTCAGCTTCGCGAAGGAGCGCGGCCTGGAGCACGATCAGGACGGGCTGGAAAACGTGATCATCATCAAGGAGGCGTCCGCAGGCTATGCGGACGCCGATCCGGTCATTCTGCAGGGCCACATGGATATGGTCTGCAACCAGACCGATGACTGCACGAAGGATATGTTGACCGAGGGTCTGGATCTGGTGGCGGACGGCGACGTCATCTATGCCGAGGGGACGACTCTGGGCGGTGACGACGGCATTGCCGTTGCCTTTATGCTGGCCATCCTCGACGACGATACCCTGCGACACCCCCGGGTGGAAGCGGTGTTCACCACCGACGAGGAGACCGGTCTTTACGGCGCGGAAGGCATCGACGTCTCCCCTCTCCAGGGCACCCGGTTCATCAACATGGATTCCGAGGATGAAGGCATCCTGACCGTTGGCTGCGCCGGCGGTGTCACGGCCATCGCCGATCTGCCCTTCACGCGGGAGGAATTCGGCGGACAGGCCTTCGAGATCCGGATTGCCGGCCTTCTCGGCGGCCATTCCGGCACAGACATCATCAAGGGACAGGCGAACGCCCTGAAGCTTCTGGGCCGCCTCCTCTTCGAACTGCAGGACGGCGCGGACACCCGCATCG
>JAUNRL010000032.1:8429-9771 GCA_030535715.1 Bacillota bacterium | reverse complement strand
TTCTCGCCGTCACGGGCCTGGACGTGGTTAATGATGATCTGCGCGGTGAACGCTCTGCGGACGGACCAGTCGGGATAGGCCTCGGCCAGCGCCTTCTCTACGCCGCCGATATCCTGAACCCGGCTGTCATTGAAGGACGTTCCGAAGGACGCGACCAGCAACTCGTTTTCACCGATCTCATCCTGGTTCAGGGGGTCATCCTTGGATGCGTCGCCGGTGTCCAGACCAAAGTAATCCGGATCATCCAGCTGTCCCTTCTGCTCGTCGGTCAGCGCATCGTATGCCGCCTTAGCCGCCTCGCACTGCGCATCGGTCTCATCGGTCCTTTCTTGAACCTGAATGGCCTCAATCGCCTCGTTGCAGACCGCCACGGGATCTTCCGCTGCCGGCTGTTCTTCCTCGCCGCCGCCGGAGCCGCCGCAGCCCGTCAGGGTCAGACCCAGGGCAAACACCACGGCCAGGCAGAGGACAAGAAGTTTTCTGTAGTTCTTCATGTTGCTCCTCCTTCTGATAGTGTTGATAATAATTAGCCATGGAATACAACAGGCCTTCGCTAAACGGTGCAAAGGCCTCATGAAGAACTTCTTTTTTGAATATCCTGCAATCAGTATTTACGCCCGCCAGTTACTCGTGGCCGAAGCACTGAAACATGCCTTGACGGACTCTTTCGGGAGCGCCGATCCGACCCCTGTCCGGAGCGTCCGTGCAGCCCCTGTTCGGAGCCTCCGTGCAGCACCTTCCGCGCTGATTACCGGCAGGCAGGTTTCCTGGCTCAGGGATCATTGTTCTCATCGCCTTCCCGATTGCTCAGTGGCCTCCGATAAGAACCATCCCTTTACAGTGACGAGTTCGCACAGGTCTCACACCTGTTTCCCTATTACCCGGATTCGCTTTTTCATGGCAACGGTTCCGGCACCTGTCGGTTGTCATATTCGTAGAAATATTATAGCACATTGAAACTGGACTGACAACGGCGAAAAGGCTTCTGGCCGGCGGCAATCCATTTGACGGTCTGCAGGCAGCGAGGTTCTACGCGTTATGGATTAGCATTTATTTCCATTTACTGTAGTATAATGGATGATGAACACGGCGGTACGGACAGCGCCGCAATTATGGATGTCATCCGGCTGGTGGAACAACGGTTCTATGGGTGCTGAGTCCCAGAAGCAAGGATACTATTGTCAACCTGCCCGGGATTCTATATAATGATAGCGCTATGAAAATCATCCGGGAAATCATTCGCCGCGAGGATCTGTTTTTTCTTGCGGATAATTCTTTGATGAGAGAATAAAGACTGCGCTCATGGAGGGAAAGCCATGCAGCTGAACGAATTACTGAAGGA
>JAUNRL010000032.1:3017-8419 GCA_030535715.1 Bacillota bacterium | reverse complement strand
AATACACCGTAATTACCGGCGGGGATGCCGGCGCACAGGTCGATGCGGATATTTCCGCGGTGATCATGGATTCCCGCAAAGCGTGCAGGGGTTGCCTTTTCGTCTGCATTAAGGGAGCCGTCTTCGACGGACACACAGTCGCAGAAGATGTCGCCCGAGCCGGCGCCGCCTGCCTGGTCGTCGATCAGGATGTGAATGTCGAAGCAATCCGACGCGCCGCTGCGGATTGGAATTCGGCAGGCACGGAATACGAAGCGGCGGAAACGGCCCCAGCCCCAACCGCCGAATCCGGCATCATCATCGTCCGCGTGGAAAACAGCCGCTATGCTCTGGCCTGCATCAGCGCCGCCTGGTTCGGCCATCCGGCCCGGGAGCTGACCACCATCGGCATCACCGGAACCAAAGGCAAGACCACCACGACCTACATGGTGAAGTCCATCCTGGAGCGAACGGGCCACAAGGTGGGTCTCATCGGCACCATTGAGGCCATTGTGGGAGATAAAACCTATCCGGCGCCCAATACCACGCCGGAGTCATATATCGTGCAGAAGTATTTCCGGGAGATGACGGACGCGGGCTGCGACTGCGTGGTCATGGAGGCTTCTTCTCAGGGCTTCATGCTCCACCGCACGGCCGGATTTACCTTCGACTACGGCATCTTCACCAACATCGAGCGGGATCACATCGGTCCCAACGAACACCGGGATTTCGAGCACTATCTGGCCTGCAAGAAGATGCTGCTCAATCAGTGCCGGGTGGGCATCGTCAACCGGGACGACCCCCACTTCGGGCAGATCATCGAAGGTGCGACCTGTAAGCTGGAAACCTACGGCTTAAGCCCTGAGGCGGATCTTCGCGCGGAAAACATGCAGCTGGTCCGCGGGCAGGGAACCCTGGGGATCTCCTATCATGTCCGCGGCCTCATGGACTTTCCCGTGGAAGTCGACATCCCCGGCAGGTTCAGCGTCTACAATTCCCTGACGGCCATTGCCATCTGCCGCCACTTCAGCGTCAGCCCGACGGACATCACGGCCGCTCTGAAGGACATCCGGGTCAAAGGCCGGGTGGAGCTGATCAAGGTCAGCGACGACTTCACGCTGATGATCGACTACGCCCACAACGCCATGGCCCTGGAATCCCTGCTGACGACCCTGCGGGAATACCGCCCCCACCGGCTGATTTCCCTCTTCGGCAGCGGCGGCAACCGGGCGCGGGACCGTCGCTTTGAGATGGGCGAAGTATCCGGCAGGCTGGCGGATCTGACCATCATCACCTCGGACAATCCGAGAAATGAAGACCCTCAGGCCATCATCGACGATATCAAAACCGGCATCAGGAAGACCGACGGCAAATATGTGGAAATCATCGACCGCAAGGAGGCCATCCGCTACGCCATTGAGCACGGCAAACCGGGCGACATCATCATCTGCGCCGGCAAGGGACATGAAACCTACCAGGAGCTCAATGGCGTCAAGCATGACATGGACGAGCGGGTGCTGATTACAGAGGTCCTCGAAGAGCTGGCGGAAGAAGGGAGCTGATCGGAGCGATCGGCCTCCTCTGACAGCTTACACCGAAAACTCAGATCCGATGGATGATATGAGGCACACGAGAGAGAACACATGGGCTCTCTTCGATTACATGGAGGACATCCCCTTCCGAATAGAAAGGAGAAAAGAGGTTAATCAAATGAAACAATACGACATCATCGTTGTCGGCGCCGGTGCGGCCGGCGTCTTCATCGCCTACGAACTGGCGAAGCTGGACATCGGCGCCAGCGTGCTGATCCTGGATAAGGGCAGCCGGCTGGAGGATCGGATCTGCCCCATCAAAGCCGGCAAAGTGAGCACCTGCGTCAAATGCGATCCCTGCCACATCATGAACGGCTACGGCGGGGCGGGTACCCTGTCCGACGGCAAGTACAACATCACCACTCAGTTCGGCGGCGACCTGCATAACTACGTAGGCACCGAGAAAGCCATGGCTCTGATGGAGTACGTGGACGAAGTTCTCTGCAGCATGGGCGGAGCAGACGCCAAGCTCTTTTCCACGGCGAGCTCGTCCCTGAAGACCGAGTGCCTGAAGAATGACCTGCACCTGCTGGAAGCCAAGGTTCGCCACCTGGGCACCGACCGCAACGTGAACATCCTGAGCAAGATGTTCGACTACAGCCGGGAAAAGATCAGCATGCAGTTCCACACCACCATCGAAGACGTGATTCGCGAGGAAGACGGAACCTTCACGGTGCTGACGAACAAAGGCGATGCTTTCCACTGCAAGGATCTGGTCATGGCCACCGGCCGCTCCGGCTCCAAGTGGGTTTCCGGCATCTGCGACAAAATGGGGATCCAGCAGAAAAAGACCCGGGTGGACATCGGCGTGCGGGTGGAGCTTCCCGCAGAAATCTTCAAACGCATTACCGATGACGTCTACGAAAGCAAGATCGTCTACAAGACGGACAAGTACAACGATATGGTCCGGACCTTCTGCATGAATCCCTACGGAGAAGTCGTCTCGGAGAACACCAACGGCATCGTTACGGTCAACGGCCACAGCTATGCGGATCCTGCCCTGCAGACGGAGAACACCAACTTCGCCCTGCTGGTGTCCAATAATTTCACCGAGCCCTTCCGGGACAGCAACGAGTACGGTGAATCCATCGCCCGCCTGTCCAACATGCTGGGCGGCGGCGTACTGCTGCAGCGCTTCGGCGATCTGGTCAAGGGACGCCGCTCCAGCGACCGCCGGATGAAGAAGTGCTTCACCCGGCCCACCCTGAAAGCCACTCCGGGAGATCTTTCTCTGGTCATCCCCAAGCGGCAGCTGGACAGCATCATCGAGATGATCTATGCCCTGGACAAGATTGCTCCGGGCACCGCCAACGAGGACACCCTCCTTTACGGCGTCGAAGTCAAATTCTATAATTCCAAGGTGGATGTGGACGAGCATCTGGAGACGAAGATCCCCGGGCTCTACGCCCTGGGCGACGGCTCCGGCGTAACCCACTCCCTGTCCCAGGCCTCCGCCAGCGGCGTCTACGTCGCCCGGATCCTGGCAAAGAAATACGGAGGTAAGAAATGAGCGATGCAAAGGCAACACCGGCTGCGGAAACATCTGCGGCGGGCGCAGTACCGGCCGTAACGACAAAAGCGACGGCACCGGCAGCAGCTGTGGTTCCTGCCAAACCAAAGGAGCCCCGCTCCGACAATCCCGACGCGATCCATGCCGTGGCGCGGCACCATAAAAAATACAACTGCGCCCAGGCCGTTGCCTGCTCTTTCTGCGAGCGGCTGGGGCGGAATGAAAAGGAGGTCTTTCAGCTGATGGAAGGTTTTGGCTTCGGTATGGGTTCCATGGAAACCTGCGGAGCCGTTTCCGCCATGGCTGCTGTCGTTGGCATGAAGGAATCCGACGGCAATCTGGACAACCCCGCCTCCAAGAAAAGAAGCTATCGGGCAGCCAAAGAACTGATCCGCCGCTTTGAAGAGAAAAACGGATCGGTGATCTGCCGCCAGCTGAAGGGCGTTGATACGAAGAAGGTTCTCCGCAGCTGCAACGGCTGCGTGGAAGACGCCGCCGAACTGGTGGGCCGCTATCTGAACGGGGAATTCGACGCAGTCTTCGAAGAAGCCGCGAGAAAAGAAGCGGCGAAGGAAACCGCCCGAAAAGCCACCAAAGAGGGGGCAGCACAGGCCTCCGCGAGGCAGGCGGAATAATCCGCAGCAGAAACGGCACGACAACAGCGTCGGCCGAAAACAATCGAAAGCGAGGAATGAGATGTACAAGAAACCGGGTTACCCGAAGCTGGTCGTTGACCTGCAGAAACTCAAGAGCAACATCGATACCGTGCAGATGGCCTGCCGCGATCAGGGGGTAGAGATCGCCGGCATCATCAAGGGATGCACCGGACTGGGACCCTGCGCCATGCAGTACGAGCGGGCGGGCTGCGCTTACATCGGCTCCTCCCGGCTGGAGCAGCTGGCTCCCCTTCGGGAAATGGGCATCCAGGCGCCGCTGATGATGGTCCGCGTCCCCATGCTCAGCGAAGCGGAGGACATCGTCCGCATCTGCGACATTAGCCTGAACAGCGAAGTAACCGTGCTCAAGGCCCTTAACGCCCAGGCCCGGATTCAGGATAAGGAACACAGCGTTATTCTCATGGCCGACTGCGGTGACCTGCGGGAAGGTTTCTGGGACAAGGACGAATTGGTCGAAGTTGCCGTCATGGTGGAGAACGATCTTCACAACCTGCACCTGGCCGGTGTCGGCGTCAACGTCGGCTGCTACGGCTCCCTGCTGCCCACACCGGAAAAGCTGCAGGAACTGGTGGACATCGCCGAACGCATCGAGGAGAGAATCGGCCGTGAGCTGGAGATCATCTCCGGCGGCGCCACCAGCTCTCTCATGCGCATCGACGACGGAAATCTCCCGTCCCGGATCAACATGCTCCGCATCGGTGAGGGCATTCTGCTGGCCTATGATCTCCCCCATCTCTACGGGCACGATCATCATCATCTGCATCAGGATGTTTTCAAGCTGCGGGCAGAGGTCATCGAGGTCAAGACCAAGCCCTCCCATCCCGTGGGCGAAATCGGCTTTGACGCTTTCGGCCACCGGATTCAGTACAAGAACCGGGGTATGCGCCGACGCGCCCTTCTGGGCATAGGCAAATGTGACTACGGCGATCCCGACGAGCTGATCTGCTGCGAAAAGGGAGCACAGGTTCTGGGCGCTTCCAGCGACCACACCATCCTCGACATCGAGGATGCCGAGCGGGATCTGAAGGTTGGTGACGTTGTCGAATTCGACATCAAATATGCAACCATCGTCTATCTGACCAATTCGGATAACGTGAAAAAAGTATACATTTGAGAAGAGGAGCAGATAAACTATGGACAAAAAACAACCGAACAGTCTGGCCCTGCTGCCGATTATCATCTTCCTGATCGTCTATCTGGGAAGCGGCATCTACTATGAGTACATCAATCCCCCGGAAGGCGGCATGGGATTCTATGTCATCTCTGTCGTTGTCGCCTTTATGATCGCGCTGGCCGTTGCCTTTCTACAGAACAAGGAACTGCCCTTTGATGACAAGATCCGGGCCTGTGCCAGAGGCATCGGCGATGAGAACATCACCATCATGCTGTTCATTTTCCTGCTGGCTGGCGCATTCAGCGGCGTGGCCAGCGCGGGAGGAGGCGCGGAGAGTACAACGCACATGATGCTGAACATCATTCCATCGAACCTCGCCATTCCCGGTCTGTTCGTCATCGCCTGCATCATCTCCATGGCCATGGGCACATCCTGCGGAACCATTTCCGTTCTGACCCCCATCGCCGTCAATGTCTCCGATTCGGCGGAGCTGAACCTGGCCATGTGTGTGGCAGCTGTAGTCGGCGGCG
>JAUNRL010000032.1:0-3007 GCA_030535715.1 Bacillota bacterium | reverse complement strand
ATCTTTCCTTTATCAGCGACACCACCATCGCCGCGACCAAAACCCAGGGCATCGAGATGAAGGAAAAGTTCAAGGCCAACTTCAAAATCGCCCTGCCGGCAGCCATCGCCACTCTGCTCCTGCTGATCATCCTCTGCATGCAGGGAAACGGGGCAAAACTCGAGTACTTCGACTTCAACTTCTGGCAGGCGCTGCCCTACTTCATCGTTCTGATCGCCGCTCTCATGGGCATCAACGTGTTCATCGTCCTCGGCTGCGGCGCCATCCTGAGCATGATCACCGGCATCGCCACGGGAACCCTGAATCTCAGCATCGCACTCAGCGCCATGGGCAAGGGAACCTCCGATATGTTTGAAACCATGATCGTCACCATCCTGGTGGCCTCCATCGGTGCTCTGATGAAGGAGTTCGGCGGATTCGAGTACATCCTCCATCTGATCCGGAACAACTTCAAGTCAAGCAAAGGCGGCGAGCTGGGCATCGGCCTGCTGGTTTCCATCATGGACATTGCCACGGCCAACAACACCGTTGCCATCGTCATGGCCGGTCCTTTGGCCAAAGACGTCAGCCAGGAATTCGGTGTTCCCCCGGCACGGACTGCGTCCATCCTGGACATCTTCTCCTGCGTATGGCAGGGAATCATTCCCTACGGCGCGCAGCTGCTCATCGCCGCGGGTCTGGCGGGCATCGGCAGCATCACCATCGTACCCTTCCTGTTCTATCCCGGCTTCCTGCTGATCGCTGTACTGATCTCGATCATCTTCCGAAAGAACGTCAAAAAGTAATGGCAGCGTATGCAAAGTACAACGGAGCTGTCCCGCTGAATGAGCGGCGGCAGCTCCGTTTTTATGCGGAAGATATCCGGCTATCCGATCCCATAGAACCGCTTCGCGTTTTCCTCTGTTCTTGCGGCGGCTTCCGCAAAGGCAACGCCTTTGATTTCGGCCACCTTCCGACAGGTGTACTCCACGTAGGGCGGCATATTGGGTTTTCCCCGCATGGGCACCGGGCTCAGGTAAGGCGAGTCCGTTTCCACCAGCAGGAAATCCAGGGGAATGGCGTCCACCACGCCCACGGTCTTGCGGTTGTTCTTATAGGTCACCGGGCCGGCGACGCTGATGGTCGCGCCCAGTCTCACATACTGCCGGGCCAGCTCGGCGCTGCCGGAAAAGCAATGCAGCAGAACCCGGGCGTCCTCGGTTTCGCGCCCGGCCGCGCCTTCTCTCCGGCCGCCGCCAGCCGCCTGTCCGGTGTTTTCGTGGGCGGCCGCGCGCCCGGCCCACGCGCAGAAACCTTCCCGATCCGGCCGTTTCGGAAACCAGCTTTTCCGCTCCGCCGAGAAAGCCCCTTCCTCCTCCAGGATGTCCATGACCTCCTGATCCGCTTCCCGGGCGTGGATACAGACGGGCATCCTGAGCTCGTTGGCCAAGCGGAGCTGACGGCGGAACCATTGCCTTTGCACGTCCCGCTCGCTCAGGTCGTAGTGAAAGTCCAGGCCGATCTCGCCGATGGCCATCACCTTCTCCCGGCCGGCCAGGGCCTGGATCCGCGCCAGCTTGTCCTCATCCATGCTCCTCGTATCGTGGGGATGGCAGCCCACCGCCGCGTAGCACCAGGGATAACGGGCCGCATGCTTCGCCGCCATTTCCGAACTCGCCGGATCGAATCCGATATCCATCACATAGTCCAGCGCCGAGGCCTCAATCTGTGCCACCATGGCCCGCCGCTCCTCGTCGGTCATGTCGGCGTTATTGATGTGGGCATGTGAGTCAAACAGCATCTTGATATCCTTTTCGACATATGGTAATATTTCCCAGCAAGAGGCTTCGGTCTGAAATTGGAGAATACTATGGACACACTATTCTCTTTTCAAAGGATCTTTTTCTACAAAAGACGTTTTGGCAGATAAGACATTCCATCATGAAAAGGCACCGCCGCCCAGCGCCTATTCCACCGGATTGCCGTCCTCGGCGACGGTCGAAACGAACTCGACACGGGCCTTGCCGTCCACCTCGTTCTCGGCAAAGAGGAGCATGCCTTTGGATTCCAGGCCGCGGAGTTTCCTGGGCTTGAGGTTGGCTACAACGACCACCTTGCGGCCCACGCACTCCTCGGGCTTGAAATACTCTGCCACCCCGGAAATGACCTGGCGGATCTCCGCGCCCATCTTCACCTGGAAGACCAGCAGCTTGTCCGCCTTCGGGTGCTTCTCCGCGGTAATAATGGTGCCCACCCGGAAATCCATCTTGGCGAAGTCATCGTATTCGATCTCGTCCTTCAGCTCCAGGGGAATGCTCTCCGGCAGATCTCCGGCCGCAGCAACAACGCCAGTCCCGACTCCAGCAGCTCCCGCCGCAGCGTCGGCCACTTTCTCCTTCTCCGCCGCCCGGGCTGCGCTGCCCTTCACGTGGACGTTCGCCGCCCTGGCGCCCAGCTCATAGAGCCGCTCCAGTTCCTTGTCGATATCCAGCCGCTGGAAGATGGCCTTGCCTTTTTTGACCTGCTCGCCGCTCATCATCTCGAAGGCGAAAGCGTCCTCCCAGGCCACCTCGGCATACCACAGACCCAGCTGCTTGCGGATCGCATCGCTGGTGGTGTGCATGAAGGGGTGGATCAGCACGGAGATGATACGGATAGACTCAGCCAGGTTATGGAGCACATTGTCCAGACGGGCTTTGCCCGCCTCATCCTTGGCCAGCACCCAAGGCATGGTCTCGTCGATGTATTTGTTGGCTCGACGGATCAGAATCCAGATCTCCTCCAGAGCCATGTTGAACTTGAACTCGTCCATCTGGGCTTCCACCTTCGGCGCGGCGCCAAGAGCCGTCTCCCGCAGCTGCTCGTCGAAGTCGACGCCGCCCGCCGCCTCAATAGCCACCTCATCCATCCGGCCGGCTTCGGTCAGATCCGGAACGTATCCATCGCAGTACTTCTCGATCATGGCCACGGTTCGGGACACCAGATTGCCCAGGTCGTTGGCCAGGTCGTAGTTCAGCCGCTTCAGCAT
>JAUNRL010000191.1 GCA_030535715.1 Bacillota bacterium | reverse complement strand
ATCATGGTTCTCGACGCATTGGAATAATCCGTCGCGTGTGCCCTCCCGCCGGTCAGCTTCCACAGGAGCCAGGTGTCCACGGTCCCGAAGCGCAGCCTGCCCTCCCGGGCCTTCTCCCGGGCGCCGTTCACGTGATCCAGGATCCAAGCCAGTTTCGTCGCGGAAAAATACGGGTCGATGGGGAGGCCGGTCTTCGCCCGCCAGACGGGCTCCAGTCCTTCTTCTTTCATCTGCATACAAAAATCCGCCGTCCTCCGGCACTGCCAGACGATGGCGTTGTACACCGGTTTCCCGGTCTCCTCATCCCAAACGATGGTGGTTTCCCGCTGATTGGTGATGCCGATGGCGGCGATGCTTTCCGGCCCGATCCGCGCTTCCGCCAGAGCCAGCATCATGACGTCCCGCTGGCTTTCCCAGATCTCCTCCGGATCATGCTCCACCCAGCCGGCCCGGGGGAAGATCTGCGAAAACGCTTTCTGCCCCTTGCCGATCATCCGGCCCTGCCGATCATAGATGATGCACCGGGAACTGGTCGTCCCCTGATCCAGCGCCATGATGAATTGCCTTTGCATCGAACACTCCTTTCGCCGTGTTTCTCCCGGCCGCGGTTTGTCTTCGGCCTGCCTCAGACAAACTCTTCCATCACCCGGGTACGTTCTTCCAACAACGTATTGACCCATGCCGGCTTCCGTCAGGTACAGCCGATCCTGATAAAGATTGATCATGCCCCGGTTCCGTTGCAGAATCGCCGGATCATAAACCGAAAACAGATCCATGCCGAACCGCTCCCGGAAGTCTTTCAGACTGATGCCCTCCGCCCGGCGCAGACCCGTGAAAACATAAATTCCCATTTCATCCCGCTCGGTATAGTGCTCGATGGACCGCGGATCCACCGGCACACCTCCCTCCTTGATCTCCTCGATGTAGCGGAACATTTTTTCATGATTCCTGAAGCGCCGCCCCTTGAAGAAGGAACTGGCGCCCAGACCCAGACCCAGATACTCCGCATAAGTCCAGTACTTGGTGTTGTGCCGGCTCTCCCGCCCGGGCATGGCCGCATTGGAAATCTCATAATGATGGTACCCCGCCTCCCGCAGCATCCGGATGGCCTCGTGGTACATCTCCCGGTCCAGAAGTTCCGGGATCATGCTCAGCGAACGTTCCTCGTAGACCCGCCGGTACAGATCCGTCCCTTTTTCCAGCTGAAGACTGTAGAGCGAAATATGCTGCGGCCCGAGGAATATGGCCTGCCGCAGCGTATCGATCCAGGTTTTCATGGTCTGGATCGGCACGCCGAACATCAGATCAATGTTGATGTTGTCGAAACCGGCCTTGCGCGCCGTCTGCATCATCTGGAACGCCTCGTTCTTGTCATGCAGCCGCCCCAGCACCCGCAGCACCCGGTTGTCGAAGGACTGCACCCCGATGCTGAGCCGATTAATGCCGCACTCGCGGTAAAAGGCCAGTTTTTCCCTGGTCAGCGATGCCGGATTGGCCTCCACCGTGATCTCCGCGTCCCCGGTGATCGTAAAATCCCTGCGGATTTCCGCCATTAGCTTCTGCAGAGCCTCAGAGGGCAGCAGACTCGGGGTTCCGCCCCCGATGAAGACGCTGTCAATCTGACGATCCGCACAGGTCTCCTTCCATCTCCGCATCTCCAGCACCAGCGCATTGGCGTATTCAATCAGGAGACGGTCGCTTTTGCATGTAAAGGACAGAAAATCGCAGTACGCGCATTTCTGCCGACAAAACGGGACATGCAAATACAACCCTATCTTATTTGTTCTCGTCATACTTGAGTACTGCGGTAAACGCTTCCTGGGGCACTTCTACCGTACCGAACTGGCGCATCCGCTTTTTCCCCTCCTTCTGTTTTTCCAGAAGCTTTTTCTTCCTCGATATATCCCCGCCGTAACACTTGGCGATGACATCTTTTCGATAGGCCCGTACCGTTTCGCGGGCAATGATCTTCTGTCCGACGCAGGCCTGGATGGGCACCTCGAACTGATGCATCGGCAGAATCTCCTTGAGCTTGGAGCAGACGAACCGCCCCCGGCTGTACGCCCTGGACTCGTGAACGATCATGGAGAAGGCGTCCACCAGATCCCGGTTCAGCAGAATGTCCAGCTTGACCACCTTCGACGGCTCGTACCGGGAGAACTCGTAGTCCAGGGATCCGTATCCTCTTGTCTTCGACTTCAACGCAT
>JAUNRL010000031.1 GCA_030535715.1 Bacillota bacterium | reverse complement strand
CGTTCGCAATTATCTTTGGATTATTCTTTTATAAACTGGCGCCGGTGCTGAGCAGGCGCGGGCAGAAGGCGGCGGACAACATCAAGTCGGACCTGAAAAAGGCGTCCAACAACGATATCCTGTTCACGGCCATCGGCCTGATTCTTGGCCTGATTGTGGCCTACCTGCTGACCGGCCTGTACAACGGCATCCAGATCCCGGTTCTGAAGGTGATGTTCAATATCATCACCTATCTGATTCTGGGTTTCCTGGGGATCGTTATCGCAACGAGCAGGGGCAAGGAGATCGGTACGGCCATTCTGAGCAATCGGCCGGATTTCATTCCTGCGGGGCGGGGAGACAAAGGCAAGTCTGAATCCATGCCGAAAATTCTGGATACCAGCGTCATCATCGACGGCCGGATCTATGATATCCTGCATACGGGATTCGTCGAAGGTTCCATCGTGATTCCGGAATTCGTTCTGGTGGAACTGCGTCACATCGCCGATTCCTCCGATTCCCTGAAGCGGAACCGGGGCCGGCGGGGACTGGATATCCTCAATAAGATCCAGACGGAGTACGGCATCGAGATTTACAACACGGCCGAGGAAAAATCCCTGGAAGAGATCCCCGAAGTGGACGTCAAGCTGCTGAAACTGGCCCGGATCATGAACGGCAAGGTGGTGACCAACGACTTCAATCTCAACAAGGTGGCTGCCATCAAGGGCGTAGAAGTGCTCAACATCAACGAACTGGCCAACACCCTGAAACCGGTGGTCCTTCCCGGCGAAGAGATGATCGTGTCTCTGGTTAAGGAAGGCAGGGAGCAGGATCAGGCGGTAGCCTATCTGGACGATGGAACCATGATCGTCGTGGAAGACGGACGGCGGTTCATCGGCCAAACCCTGAAAGTGGTGGTAACCAGTGTACTGCAGACGACGGCGGGAAGAATGATCTTCGCCCGTCCGGCGGGGATCCGATGAAGCGCGGCCGCGCAGCGGAAGCACTCCACCCGGAAGGAGGAGGCGACAAATGTTTGAAGGAAGACGCGTAGCGGCGATTATCGCAGCAGGGGGAAGAGGAAGCCGGATGGGTTCCGATCTCCCCAAGCAGTTTCTGAAGATCGGCGGGCAGCCGGTTCTCATCAGGGCCATGAGGACCTTTGAGAACATGGACGCCATCGATCACATTTTTGTCGTGGCCGGAGAGGATTATGTGCAGATGTGCGAGGAGCTGATCCGCGACTACGGACTGGCCAAGGTGGAGTCCGTGGTGGCCGGCGGGCGGCAGCGGCAGGATTCCGTGTATAATGCGCTGCAGGAAATGAACCAGAAAAAACCGGGCGTGGAATACGTGCTCATCCATGATGGGGCCAGACCGTTCATCAGCGAAGAGGTCGTCAGAAATGTGTTGCGGGAGACGGCGAAAACGGGCGCGGCGATAGCCTGCGTGGCCATGAAAAACAGCGTCCGCAAACTGGGCGGAGAGAGCAGCGAGAGCGTGGACCGAAAGGACTATGTCTCCGTGCAGACGCCGCAGGGGTTCCGCAAGTCCCTGCTGATCGACGCCTACGAAAAAGCCTACGACGATTCCTTCTGTGGAACGGACGACGCGGCCATCGTGGAGCACGCCGGCGGTCAGATCGCCATCGTCGACGGCGAATACCAGAACATCAAGATCACCACAAGGGAGGACCTGCCTATGGAAAACCGGATCGGAACCGGATTCGACGTCCACCGTCTGGCGGAGGGACGGAAGCTGATTCTCGGCGGGGTGGAGATTCCCTTCGAAAAGGGGTTGGAAGGTCACTCCGATGCGGATGTGCTGGTTCATGCCCTGATGGATGCCCTGCTGGGCGCCGCCGGGATGGGGGACATCGGCCTGCACTTCCCGGACACGGATCCGGCATATGAGGGCATCTCCAGCATGCTGCTTCTGGCGGACGTCCGGCGTAAACTGGAGGATGCCTTTTACCGGATCGGCAACGTGGACGTGACGGTGATCGCCCAGCGGCCGAAACTGCGGCCCTGGACAGAGGCTATGCGGGATGCGGTGGCGGAGTGCCTGGACATCGACCGCAGCCGGGTCAGCATCAAGGCCACCACCACGGAAAAGCTGGGGTTCACCGGCAGAGAAGAAGGGATCGCCTGTCAGGCGGCGGCTTCGATTTATCGGTAAAACAATAACGGGCGCGGCCCGGGAAAAGAGGAGAAAGACTACATGAAATGTTCAACCATGCACTTTAAAACACTGCGGGAGGTTCCGGCGGAAGCGGAGATCCCCAGCCACATTCTGCTGCTGCGGGCGGGAATGATCCGCAAGCTGGTTTCCGGCGTATACGGCTTCATGCCTCTGGGCTGGCGGTCCATCCGCAAGATCGAGGAGATCGTCCGCCAGGAGATGGATGCCTCCGGCGCCCAGGAAATTCATATGTCGGCCATTCAGCCGGCGGAGCTCTGGCAGGAGTCGGGCCGCTGGTCGGCTTACGGACCGGAGCTGTGGCGCCTGCGGGACCGCAACGACCGGGAGTTCTGTCTCGGACCGACCCACGAGGAAATCTTCACCGACATCGTACGCCATGACATCTCCTCCTACCGGCAGCTGCCCATGAATCTCTACCAGATTCAGACCAAGTACCGGGATGAGGCCCGGCCCCGCTTCGGACTGATGCGCAGCCGGGAGTTCATCATGAAGGACGCCTATTCCTTCGACCGGGATGAGGCGGGGCTGGACGAGAGTTACCGGATCATGTACGAGGCTTACGAGCGGATCTTCACCCGGTGTGGCCTGATCTTCCGCCCGGTGGAGGCGGACTCGGGCGCCATCGGTGGCAGCAATTCTCATGAGTTCACGGCTTTGTCGGAGGTGGGCGAGAGTGAGATCGCCTACTGCGAGAAGTGCAGCATGGCGGCGACCATCGAACGTGCGGAGTGCGTCAATGCCAAGGCAACGGACGGTCCCGAGCTCCCCATGGAGGAAGTTTATACGCCGGGATCATCCACCATTGAAGCGGTGGCCGATGATCTGGGCCTGGACAAATCCCAGACCATGAAGGCGCTGCTCTTTGTGAAATACAATGAGGAAGGGCAGGAGGACGGCTATGTGGCCGCCTTCGTCCGGGGCGACCGGGAACTGAACATGACCAAACTGGTCAATGCGCTGGATATCTCCGAACACGCCATTGCCTTTGCGGACGAAGAGGCCATGGGCGCGGCCACCGGCTGCGTCGGCGGCTTCACCGGTCCGGTGGGACTGCACGACTGCACCATCGTCGTTGACAGCGAACTGCCGGGGCAGAAGAACCTCTGCGCGGGAGCCTGCAAGGCCGATCATCACATAAAAAATGTCAACTATGGACGGGATTACCGCGGCGACATCGTGACGGACATCAAGGTGCTGGGCGAGGGGGAGCCCTGTCCGGTCTGCGGCGCGCCGGTGAAATACGCCCGGGGCATCGAGGTGGGCCAGGTCTTCAAACTGGGCGCCAAGTACAGTGAATCCATGGGCGCTTGCTATAAAGACGAAAAAATGGAGAGCTATCCCATCGTCATGGGCTGCTACGGCATCGGCGTGAGCCGGACGCTGGCGGCGGTGGTGGAACAGCATCACGACGACAACGGGATCATCTGGCCCATGTCGGTGGCGCCCTATCATGTGATCATCACCCTGATGAAGCCGGATGATGAGATCCAGAGCGGCGTGGCGGAACGGATTTACCAGGCGCTGCGGGAGGCGGGCGTGGAAGTCATGCTCGACGACCGCAAAGAGCGTCCCGGCGTCAAGTTCAAGGACGCGGATCTGCTGGGCATCCCCCTGCGGATCACTGTGGGCCGCGGCGCGGCGGAGGGCATGGTGGAATACAAGCTGCGCCGGGATGCGGAGCGCACCGATATGACGGCAGAGGAAGCCATTGCCGAGGCTGTTCGGGTAGTCAATGAAGAACGGCACGGATAGGAACAGGACAGAGGGCGGAAGTCCCGCGGACGGCCGGAAGGCGAAGGGCCGGAGCACGGCCCGGCTGCTGGGCCGCCTGTTCGGGGAGTTTCTGAAGTTCGGGTTCCTTACCATCAGCGGCGGGATGGCCATGATCCCCCGGATGCAGCGTCTGGCCGTGGAAGTCAGTGCTCAGAAGAGAAAGGAGTCAGAGAAATGAGCAGCAGCAAAGAAATCCCGTACAAGATCTATCTGGAAGAAGAGGAAATGCCCCGGCAGTATTACAACGTCCGGGCGGATATGAAGACCAAGCCGGCGCCGCTTCTGAATCCGGGAAATCTTAAGCCCATGACGGCGGAGGAACTGGAAGCGGTGTTCTGCAAAGAACTGGTGAAGCAGGAACTGAACAACGAGGATCGCTACATCGACATCCCGGAGGAGATCCGCAGCTTCTATCGGATGTACCGGCCTTCTCCGCTGGTTCGGGCCTACTGCCTGGAGGAAAAGCTGGATACGCCGGCGCATATCTACTACAAGTTCGAGGGCAGCAACACCAGCGGCAGTCACAAGCTGAATTCCGCCATCGCCCAGGCCTATTACGCGAAGAAGCAGGGACTGAAGGGCGTGACCACCGAGACCGGAGCCGGACAGTGGGGCACAGCTCTGTCCATGGCCTGCGCTTATCTGGATCTGGCCTGCGATGTGTACATGGTCAAGGTATCCTATGAGCAGAAGCCCTTCCGCCGGGACGTCATGCGGATCTACGGCGCCACGGTTACCCCTTCTCCGTCCACCACGACGGCGGTAGGACGGAAGATCCTGGAGGAGCATCCGGGAACGACGGGCAGCCTGGGATGCGCCATCTCCGAAGCCGTGGAGGCGGCCGTATCCAGAGAGGGATATCGTTATGTGCTGGGCAGCGTACTGAATCAGGTTCTCCTGCACCAGTCCATCATCGGTCAGGAGACCAAAACGGCGCTGGAAAAATATGACATAAAGCCGGACGTGATCATCGGCTGCTGCGGCGGCGGATCCAATTTCGGCGGACTGATTTCCCCGTTCATGGGGGAAAAGATCCGGGGCGAAAAGGACCTCCGGATCATCGGCGCAGAGCCGGCTTCCTGCCCGAGCCTGACCCGGGGGAAGTACGCCTACGATTTCTGTGACACGGGCAAGGTCTGTCCGCTGGCGAAGATGTACACCCTGGGCAGCGGATTCATTCCGTCGCCCAACCACGCGGGCGGTCTGCGCTACCACGGAATGAGCAGCATCGTCTCCCATCTTTATGATGACGGATACATCGAAGCCAGAACCTATGAACAGACCGAGGTCTTCGAAGCTGCCGTTGCCTTTGCGAAGGTGGAGGGTATCCTGCCGGCGCCGGAGAGCAGCCACGCCATCAGAGCGGCTGTCGATGAGGCCATGCGCTGCAAAGAGACCGGCGAGGACAAGAACATCATAATGGGTCTGACCGGCACGGGTTACTTCGACATGATGGCTTACGGGAAGTACATCGAGGGAAGCATGGGTGATTACATCCCCACCGACGCCGAGCTGGAGGAGAGCTTCGCCTCTCTGCCGAAGATCGATTGACAGGCGGCAAGGGCAACCCCGTTAAAGATCACCGGCCCGGCGAAATAATCTGCCGGAAGTCCGGACTGATATGATATAATAAAGCTCCACAGCCGAAGGGGCTGCCGGAACTTCATTTTTCGTGCGCCGGCCGCATGCCGCCGGCCGCGCCGACAGGAGGAACACACTTGAGACGCAGCAATATCGACATCTCGTTCATGATCATCGTCGCCGCCCTGGCCTTCATGTCCCTGCGGGGCGGAGCGCTGACCGACCCGGCGACCTGGATCCGGGACAAGATCGTCATCGTCCCGGCGATTTTCATCGGCCTGACTTTCCACGAGTTCGCCCACGCGTTCGTGGCGGACCGGCTGGGGGACAGCACCCCCAGGCTGCAGGGCAGGGTTACCCTGAATCCCCTGGCCCACATCGACTGGATCGGCCTGCTGTGCCTGTTCTTCGTGGGTTTCGGCTGGGGACAGCCGGTGCAGATCGACCCCCGGAACTTCAGGTATCCCCGGCGGGATGAGTTCCTGGTGTCCATCGCCGGCGTGGCCATGAATTTCCTGCTGGCCGTCGTCTTCGCGCTGATCTGCAAAGGTCTGCTGGCTGCCCGGGGAACATCGTGGACCAGCTTCGGGTTCGGCATGGATATCTGGATGATGCTGGAGTACGTCATCATCATCAATCTGGTGCTGATGACGTTCAACCTGATTCCGGTGCCGCCGCTGGACGGCTTCAACATTCTGGCACAGATCATCGGCTTCGGGCAGACGGAAACCTACTGGAGAATCTACACCTGTGGGAACTGGATCCTGATCGCTCTCATCGTGTTCGGAATCACGGGGATGATCCTAACACCCTGCGTGCAGTTCCTGTACAACCTGATCGCGGGTATTGTCGGCCTGCCCATGGGGTATTGATCGGAAGGAGAACAGCCAGGAGATGAGAGAGTATCTGATCAGACTCAATGAAAAGCAACGCGAAGCGGCCCTGCATACGGAAGGGCCGCTGTTAATCCTGGCCGGCGCCGGCAGCGGCAAGACCAGCACCATGACCTGCCGCATCGCCTATCTGATCGATGAGAAGGGCGTGAACCCCTGGAACATCCTGGCCGTGACCTTTACCAACAAGGCGGCGAAGGAGATGCGCGACCGGGTGGAAGCGCTGGTGGGCGAGGGACTGAACATGTGGATTCTGACCTTTCATTCGGCCTGCCTGCGGATTCTGCGCAGTCACGCGGACGCGCTGGGGTATGGCCGCGATTTTGCGGTGTATGATCCCTCGGATCAGAAGACGCTGGTCCGAAACATCTGTCGGGATCTGCAGATCGACACGAAGAAATTCACCCCGGCTTATTTCCTGGGCAGCATCAGCAAGTGCAAGGAAAACCGCGTCACCCCTGCTCAGTACGAGCGGGTATACGGCAGCGAATTCCGCGACCAGATGGTACAGAAGGTTTACGCGGCCTATGAGAAGCAGCTGAAGAAAAACAACGCGGTGGACTTCGATGACCTGCTGCTCAACGCGGTGCGGTTGTTCGAGGCCGACGAGGAAGTTCTGCTGCGCTATCAGCACCGCTTCCGCTACATCATGGTGGACGAATACCAGGACACCAACCAGATTCAGTATACCTTCGTGAAGATGCTGGCCGGAGTTTACAACAACATCTGCGTGGTGGGCGATGACGATCAGTGCATTTACCAGTGGCGGGGCGCGGATATCCGTAACATCCTCGAATTCGAAAAAGATTTCCCGGGCGCGAAGGTGGTCAAGCTGGAGCAGAATTACCGCTCCACGGGCAACATCCTCGCCGCGGCCCACAGCGTGATTTCCCACAACGGCTCCCGCAAGGCCAAGAAGCTCTGGACGGATGCGGAGGAGGGCCGCAGGATCACATACTGCCGCGCCCATGATGAGCGGGAGGAGGCTTCCTGCATCGCCGGGGAGATCGGCCGGATTCACGACGGCGCCTACACGGGCGAGGCGGGCAGACGCTACAGTGACTTCGCCATTCTCTACCGGACCAACGCCCAGTCCCGGACGTTCGAAGAGGCCCTGTCCCGCCGGGGCGTTCCCTACCGGGTGCTCGGCGGCCTGCGCTACTACGACCGCAGGGAGGTCAAGGACATCATGTGCTACATGCGGCTGGTGCAGAACCGGGCCGATGACCTGGCGCTGGTGCGGATCATCAACGAACCGAAGCGCGGGATCGGCGGAAAGACCCTGGAGAAGCTGCAGGCCCTGGCGGCCGTCCGCTCAGAGAGCCTGTTCGAGACGCTGCTGGATGAGGAGGTAATGGCTTCTCTTTCCGCGAAGGCAGGAGAGGGCATCGCCGCCTTCACGGAGCTCATCGCCGAACTCTCCGCACAGCAGGAGAATATGCGGGTTTCTGACCTCTATGATGCGCTGCTGATCCGTTCCGGCTATCTGAAAGCGCTGGAGAATCAGCGGACGGTGGAGAGCGAAAGCCGGATCGAAAACCTGATGGAATTCAAATCCGTTATCTTCGATTATGAGAATGAGGACGCCGATCTGACTCTGGCGGAGTTCATGGAACGGATCGCCCTGCTGGCCGACGTCGACAACCATGACGCCGGCGAGGACGCGGTGGTGCTCATGACCCTGCACAGCGCCAAAGGACTGGAGTTCCCCTTTGTCTTCATGCCGGGCATGGAGGACGGACTCTTTCCGGGATGGCGGGCCTTCGACCGCCCCGAGGGGCTGGAGGAGGAACGGCGGCTCTGCTACGTGGGCATCACCCGGGCGAAAGAGCGGCTCTGGATGACCAGCGCCGAATGCAGAACCCTGTACGGCCGGACGGACGATACCCGGGAATCCCAGTTCATGCGGGAACTGGATCCGAAGCTGGTGGAAGGCGACGGCGTCATGAAGAAGCGCGGCCGCGCGGAAGGACAGTTCAGGGACGGCATCCGCAGCACGCAGCCGGTGCGGCCCTTTGATCAGCTGAAGTATGCCCGCCAGATGACCGAACGGAACGCGGCGGCCATGGCGAAGACGGCGGGCGAAAGCTTCGCGGAGGGAGATCGGGTGGTTCATCCGAAATTCGGTGAGGGGAAGGTGCTTTCCTGTGAGGGAAAGATCGTCCGCGTTGCCTTTGCAGACGGAGAGAAGAAACTGGCGCTGGGGCTGGCCCCTCTGCGCCGGGCGGAAGGATAGAAACCCGCCGGACCGCGGAACAGATCCGGGGAGACACCGGACGGCCGCGCGGACGCGGACAGAGAATAAGGAAGAACGATGAGCGGGAAACGGGAACGGATGAAGGAACTGGTCGGACGGCTGAACCGGGCGTCAGCCGAATACTACCAGCATGACCGGGAGATCATGTCCAACGCGGAATACGACCGGCTCTACGATGAACTGACGGCGCTGGAGAAGGAGACGGGGATCGTTCTGTCCGCCAGTCCGACGATTCACGTGGGCTACGAAGTGGTCAGCAGCCTGCCGAAGCAGCGGCATCCTTCGCCCATGCTGTCTCTGGACAAGACCAAGGATCCGGCGGCGCTGGCCCGGTGGCTCGGGGATAAAGAAGGTCTGCTGTCCTGGAAGCTGGACGGGCTGACCATTGTGCTGACTTACGAGGAGGGACGGCTCGTCGGCGCGGTGACCCGGGGCGACGGGGTTGTCGGCGAGGTGATCACGGCCAACGCGAAGGTCTTTGACAACGTTCCCCTGACCGTCCCCGAGAAGGGGCCGGTGGTTGTGCGGGGCGAGGCGGTGATCAGCTATCCGGACTTTGAACAGATCAACGCGACGCTGGAGGAGGGCGCGGCACGGTACAAGAATCCGCGCAACCTGTGCAGCGGAACGGTACGGCAGCTGAACAGCGAGATCACGGCGGGGCGGCATGTGCGGTTTTTTGCCTTCGCGCTGGCTGACGGCGGACCGGAGATGAGCCTGCGCAGGGAGCAGATGGCGTGGCTGAAGGAGCAGGGCTTCGAGTGTGTGGACTGTCTGCCGGTGAGTGCGGAGACGGTGGAGGAGACCGTTGCGGATTTTGCCGCGCGGATTCCGGACTATGAGATTCCCTCCGATGGACTGGTACTGATCTTTGACGACATCGCCTACGGCAGGTCGCTGGGAATTACGGCTAAATTCCCGCGGGATGCCATCGCCTTCAAGTGGCAGGACGAGATGGCGGAGGCGGTGCTGCGCACCGTGCTGTGGAACCCGTCCCGGACGGGGCTGATCAATCCCGTCGCGGTTTTCGACCCGGTGGAGCTGGAGGGCACCACCGTCAGCCGGGCCTCGGTGCACAACGTGAGCATCGTGGAGGAACTGCAGCTGGCGGAGGGAGATCGGATCCTGGTGTACAAAGCCAACATGATAATTCCTCAGCTTGCCGGAAATCTCACAAGGAG
>JAUNRL010000190.1 GCA_030535715.1 Bacillota bacterium | reverse complement strand
CGGTTGAACGTTTTATCGTGGTTGATCACCAGTTCGAACGTCTCGACATACTGGGATTCGTTTCTGCCCTCTTCCTCATTATCCTGTTTAACGCGTTCCTTAACCCGTTTCGTTTCATAGATATCGCACTCGCACCCATAAAATCCGGCCTGACCCGCCGCAGAAAACGCCTGCCGCGAATTCTCCTTCTCGCTGGTATGCAGCCCGCGGTGAGCCACCCACTTCACTTCGTTTTTATCCAACCTGTAAACGTGAATGGTTTTGGCCTTCGTCACACCGGAGCCGTCCCGGGCGATCGCCTTAATGGTCGCACTGCCCTCCCGGACGCCGGTCACCACACCATTTTCATTGACTCTGGCGATGCCGCTGTCGGAGGAGGTCCACCAAACTCCCCGTTCCTTCGCGGACGTCGGTGAGGCAGTGGCCTTCAGGGTGATGGATTTGCCGACCCTGACGCAGCCGTATCCCTTGACCTTGATCGAACTGACCCGCTTGCCCACACGGATCCGCACGGACTGCTTATACCACTTCTTTCCGTTGATCTTCACATAGGCGGTGATGGTGACTTTGCCGTTCCTTTTGGCTTTGATCACACCTTTTTTCGAAACGGTCGCGACTCTTTTCTTCGAGGTGGAGAAACGAACCTTTTTCCCGGCTGCCTGTCCGTATCTGGCCGTCTTGATCTTCAGCTTCCCGCCCTTGGGCAGCACGGTGTAGCCGGTGATGTTTTTGAACTCAATCCGGTCCGGACCGGCCGCCGACACCTCTCCGCCAAAAACGGGAACAACGGTCACCGTCACGGCCACAGCCATCACGATCACCAGCGCTCTTCGGAGCCATAGATGTCTTCCTGTTCTCATCATTCTCCAGCCTCTCCTCCGTCGATTCTTCCCGCAGTATTCCCTGTTCGGGCTATTGTATCACAGTAATCCAATTTTGGGAATCCATTTTTGTCAGCCACCTCAGCCAGCGATTCCATAGAAACAGGCGCCTGGGAAAGCGCCTGTTTTTGTATGGAAATAATGGTAAGCTCGGGTTGCCTTTGTGCGGCATTGCGCCGGCGGCTACTTCTTCAGATAGTTGTCGATGCTGGTGGCAGCCGTCTTTCCGGCGCCCATGGCCAGGATGACCGTGGCCGCTCCGGTGACCGCGTCGCCGCCGGCGTAAACGCCCTTGCGGTTGGTGGCTGCGCCGGCATCGGTACCGATGCCGCCGCGGCTGTTGGCCTCCAGATTCTCCGTGGTATCGAGGATCAGGGTGTTCAGGCGGGTACCGATGGACATGATGACCTCATCCACATCCAGGATGTAGTTGGAGTCCTCGATCTCAACCGGGCGCCGTCTGCCGGAAGCGTCAGGCTCACCCAGTTCCATCTTCACGATTTCGATGCCGGTGACGTGACCGTCCTTGTCGCCCAGAATCCGAACCGGGTTGCGCAGCAGCTGGAAGTCAACGCCTTCCTCGATGGCATGGTGGATTTCCTCACGCCGGGCAGGGATTTCCTCCATGGATCGGCGGTAGACAATGTAGACCTTGTCCGCGCCCATCCTCATGGCGCAGCGGGCTGCATCCATGGCCACGTTGCCGCCGCCGACGACGGCGATGCGCTTGCCCTGGGGAACCGGGGTATCATAGTCATCCAGATAACCCTTCATCAGGTTGATTCTGGTCAGGTACTCGTTGGCGGAGCATACGCCCAGCAGATTCTCGCCGGGAATGTTCATGAAGGACGGCAGTCCCGCGCCCGTGCCGACGAAGACGGCGTCAAAGCCTTCCTCGTCCAGAAGTTCATCTACGGTCTCCGCTCTGCCGATGATGGCGTTGCTGACGAACTCCACGCCGCGGTCTTCTAGTTTTTTAACCTCGGCCGCTACGATGTCCTTGGGCAGCCGGAATTCCGGAATGCCGTAGGCCAGAACGCCGCCGGGTTTGTGCAGGGACTCGTATACGGTGACCGCATATCCCTTGGCAGACAGATCTCCTGCGCAGGTCAGACCCGCCGGGCCGGCGCCGACCACGGCAACTCTCTTGCCGTTGCTGGGCGCGATCTTCGCTGCGGCATCGTATCCGTAAACCGCCTTCAGTTCTTCTTCATGCTCCGCGTGCCAGTCGGAGACGAACCGTTCCAGACGGCCGATGGAAACCGGCTCGCCCTGGACGCCTCTGACGCAGACGCCTTCGCACTGGTTTTCCTGGGGACAGACTCTGCCGCAG
>JAUNRL010000189.1 GCA_030535715.1 Bacillota bacterium | reverse complement strand
GCCCGGACGACAGCGCTTCAGCAGGTCAGGGCGGTGCGCCTATGGTGGATCTGCGGGATCCCCGGGCCATGTGGCACGCCTATATGGACCGGGCGGAGATTCCGGCGAAGAAACGGCAGAAGAAGAAAAAAGAACTGAAGATCGTGGATATCCGGCCCATGATCCGGGAGATCACCTTCATGCCGGTGGAGGACGGCGGGGCGGGGGATCAGTCTGTCGGAGTCCATGATCAGGGCGGTCAGACCCTCTATATCGACGTGGTTCTCGATTCGGGCAGTGCCTCCAATCTCAGCCCGGAACTGATCGTTTCGTCGGTGGCCGAATGCTTCGGGCTCACCGTTGACCGCAGCGCCGTGAGCATCATGCGGAAGGGGATTGCCTTTGACAGACCTCTGGAACAGCTGCTGAGGGGCGAGTGACCGGCAGGTATGCGGCCGGAACTTTCGGAATCAGCGGCAGAGAGCATAGCCGGACGAAAGAATAAGATTGACAGAAACTTCCAATTACTGTAAAATGCTGGCAGGGTATTGACGCAGGATTGGAGGTTTTATTATGCGTGAGTTTTTTGAGGGACTGCGGTCCGCCGATGATGTGATCGGGTATCTGGCGGAGAATAAAGGGCAGACGATCAGGGCCGCGGCAGCGGCCGTGGGAATTCTGACGGTTTTGTTTCTGATGGTCTATCGGGGTGATGGCGAGGTGGAGCTGATGGACACGACGGATCCGCTGCAGGCGGAGTCCGCGGAAGGCGGCGCTGCTCAATGACGGGGAGAAGGTGTATGTGCCGAAAAAGGGCGAAGCAGCCCTGGGATCCGGGGGAGCAGACGGCACGGGAGGCAGCGGAGGCGCCGGGACAGCCGGTGCTTCGAACCCGGGGGGCAAAATCAATATCAACACGGCGGACATTACCCAGCTGCAGACCATCACCGGCGTCGGCCCGGTCACGGCGCAGAAGATCATCGACTACCGGACGGAGAACGGCCGGTTCTCCAGCATCGAGGATCTGAAGAACATTTCCGGGATCGGGGAGAAGACCTTTGAGAAAATGAAAGGTGACGTGACGGTGTGAGGATGATATAATGAAGCGGGAGGAACGCCGGGACGGCTTCTCCGGCGTATAGCAAGATGAGTACACATATCAACGCGGCTAAGGGAGTTATCGCCGAATCGATTCTGCTGCCGGGAGATCCGTTGCGGGCAAAGTTCATCGCGGAGAATTTCCTGGAGAATGCGCGCTGTTATAACGAAGTGCGGGGCATGCTCGGGTTCACGGGAACCTATCGCGGGGTTCCGGTATCCGTGCAGGGAATCGGCATGGGCATGCCGTCCATGGGCATCTATTCCTGGGAACTGATCAACGATTACGGGGTGCGGAATCTGATCCGGGTCGGGACGGCCGGGTCCTTCCATGAGGATATTCACGTCCGGGACATCGTGGTCGGGGTTTCGGCGTCTTTGGATTCCAGCTATACCAATGCCTTTGACCTGCCGGGGATCTATGCGCCGGGCGCCGGGTATGATCTGCTGGTGAAGGCCGGGAAGGCTTCGGAGAAAACCGGGATTGCCTTTCATGCCGGAAACATTGTGTCCACCGACGTGTTTTACGATCAGCGAGAAGACTGGTGGAAGCGCTGGGCGGCCATGAATGTCATGGCGGTGGAGATGGAGGCGGCGGCGCTGTACACCAACGCGGCCCGCTGCAAAGCCAACGCTCTGGCCATGGTGACCATCAGCGATCATCTGGTCACCGGGGAAGAGACCACGAGTGAGGAACGGGAGAAGACCTTTACGGATATGATGACGCTGGCGCTGGAGACGCTGATTGCGTAACTCGCCGGGCCAGGGGCAAGCAAAAAGACCGGGAGACACGTCCGGTCTTTTTCTTAATTCTCGGGTGCGCATTTAACTTATGCGCTGGTGGGGACGGGTGAGAATCAGGCGTTCGCCTTGTTGAATCTCTTCGTCAGACGGGAGACTTTGCGGGTAGCAGCATTCCGGTGAATGGTGCCCTTGGCGGCAGCCTGCTTCAGCTTCTTCTCGGCGAGAGCCAGATGAGTTTTGGCCGCTTCCATGTCGCCGGCAGCCAGAGCAGCATCATAAGCCTTCAGGATCGCCTTCAGGTGATTGCGGACTCTTCTGTTCCGGGCAGTCTTCCGGTCGATGACGCGGATTCTTTTTTTTGCGGATTTAATGTTAGCCATTCAATTTACCCCACTTTCTT
>JAUNRL010000030.1 GCA_030535715.1 Bacillota bacterium | reverse complement strand
CAGTGTCTTCTCCCCGCCGGAGAGCAGATTGATGTTCTGCAGTTTCCTTCCCGGCGGCTGGGCAATGATGTCGATATCTGACTGCAACGGATCACTCTCGTCAGACAACCGCAGTTCCGCGTGCCCTCCGCCGAACAGATCAGTGAAGATCTCCTCGAAATTGACCACGATCTGGTCGAAACTTGCGCGAAACCGTTCCCGGATCGTCCGGTCCATATCCCGGATAATGCCGTTCAGAGAATCCATCGCACTCTGAATGTCCGCCTGCTGGGCTGTCAGGAACTCGTACCGTTCCCGGACGGTTTCGTATTCCTCGATGGCGCCCACGTTGACCTCGCCCATTTCCTTCATCCGGTTCTTGATCTGGCGGTTCTCCTTCACCGCCGAGGACATGACGAAGGATTCCGCCCGGAATTCCATGGCCTGTACATAGGACACTTCAAAATCCTCCCATAGTTTCTCCTTCAACCCGTCCAGCTGGGTCTCGTTCTTCGCCTTGCGGATCTCCGTTTCATATTTCTGGTTCTGCAATGTTTCCGCCTTTCCCGCCAGGGATTCCTTCTCTTCGTTCAGGACGGAAAGGGCCTCGTCGGCTTCCTTCTTCTCGGCAGAGACTTCATCAAGATATTCCTGCACCCGCTGCCGATCCGCTTCCTTCTCGTCAATCAGCGCATTCATATCAATATGCCCCGAAGTCAGTTTTTCCTTTTCTTCCTCCAGCGCTTCCCGCTGCACCCGGCGGTTCCGGATATCCTCTTCGAGTTCCCGGATCAGCTGATCCGCCGCGCTCACCACGTATTCTGCATGGGCCTTTCTCTCCTCGCAGGTGGTCTGTGCGATTCTCGCCCGGGTAATTTCCTCGTTGATGACTTCGAAAGCCGCCTGTTTTTCCTCATGAAGCCGGAGCCGTTCTTCGTTCCCCTGCTCCACGTCCTCCTTCTGCCGGGTGTATTCGGTAACGGACTGCCCCAGCTGCTGGATCATATCCGCCGAACGGGTCTTTTCCGCAGCAATGTTGGCCAGTTCTCTGTCCATACGCTCCTCGCTGGAACGGATATCACTGATGGAGCTCTCCGCCAGACGAATTTCACTCTCCTGCATGAGCAGCTCCTGTTCCCCGGCACGGATCTGTCCCTCCAGGCGGCTGCAGTCTTCGTTCAGCTGCGCCAGCCGGCTCCGACATTTTTTCAGGCTTTCGGTTTTCTTCTCCTGATCGGCGGCCATCTCCCGAATGGATTTGTCCAACTGCTGGATCTCCGCCTTTCGCTGTAGGATGTCTGCTGTCTTATGCTTGAACCGGCCTCCCGTGATGGCACCAGCGGAGTTGATGATCTCCCCTTCCAGAGTGACCACACGGATCCCCCTGCCCTTGCGGGAGACGCTGATGGCATGGTCCATATTGTCCACCAGCACGACCCTCCCCAGAAGGTAATTCACGACCTTCCGATAGACCGGATCGAATTCGACGCAGTCCGGTCCGAAGCCGATAAATCCCGGTTCATTCTCCAGTTTCCCGTCACGGCGCACCTCCGCCCGGATGGACGCCATCGGCAGGAAGGTCATCCGGCCGGCCCGGTTCTCCTTCAGGGAGCGGATGGCCTTTTGGGCGCTGCCGTCATCCTCGCAGACGATGTACTGCAGCGTGGGACCCAGTGCGGTCTCAACCGCCGCCTCATATCCGGCGGGAACCCGGATCAGATCCGCGACAACGCCCCGGATGCCCGAAAGCCCCGACTTCATGACATGGCGAACCGCCTGGTTGTATCCTTCGTAGTTATGCTCCATCTCCTCGATGGTCTTCTTCCGCGCGCTGAGCTGACCCAGGCTGATGCGCAGCTCCTCTGTCTCCAGGGACAGGTTTTTTTCCTGCTTCCGACTCTCCTCCCGTTCCTTTTGCGTGAGCGCCAGCTGCTCCTTTCTGCCCTCGTTTGCCCCGGCGGCTTCTTCCTGTTTTCTGCGGGCCTCCTCCAGCTTTTCCTGGCTCTTCATGCTGGAATCCGCGCCGGTGGTCTTTTCCTCCAGAAGAGCAGCCTGTCGTTTATCCAGCGTTTCCTGCAGGACGTTCAGGCTGCTGATTTCGGATCGCGCCCGGGTAATCTCCGAGGCCAGCCGGAACAGTTCATTCTTGTCCGCGTCCACCGCTTCGGAAAGAGCGGTCAGCTCATCCATCGCCTGGTTATACCGACTGATTTTATTCTCCAGATTCCGGGAGGCTTCCTGAGCTTCCTGCTCTATCCGCTGCTGACCCTTTCGGGCAGACGCAGCATTGCTCTGTTCCCGTTCCTTCCTCTCTTCCAGCTGAAGGATTTCCTCCGCCAGCCGCTCCATATTCTCCCCGATGGCTGACAGCCGCTCGCTGTCCACCTCACTTTTGCTGCGGGCAGCGTTCAGTTCGTCAATGGCGGCCAGAAGCTTCTGTCTGGCTCCGTTTTCCAGCGTCTCCAACTCCTCCCTCTTCCCGTTCTTTTCCGACAGGGCACGGTCCAGGCGGGCCCGCTCCTCCCGGATATTCTCCAGACTGAGCTCCAGCTCCGCCAGGTCATCCTTGGCGTATTCGTTCTTCAGTTCCAGATTATCTACGTTCTTCAGGATGATGTTGATCTCCAGCTCCCGGTGGCGATCCCGCAGCTTCAGATACTCCTTTGCCTTGACGCTGTCCTCCCGCAGACCGTCGATCCTGCCCTCGATCTCGCCGATGATGTCTCTGACCCGATCCATATTGACGGTAGTGGCTGCCAGCTTGCGCTCTGCCTGGGCCTTCCTGGTGCGGTAGGCGACAATTCCCGCTGCCTCCTCAAAGATTTCCCGCCGGTCTTCGGTCCGGTTGCTGATGATGTCGGCAATCTTCCCCTGACCGATCAGCGAATAGCCGTCCACACCAATTCCCGTATCGACAATAAGGTTGCGAATATCCATCAGCCGACACTGGTTGCCGTTGATGTGATACTCGCTTTCCCCGGAACGGAACATCCTGCGGGTGATGGCGACCTCCTGATAATCGATGGGGAGACTGCCGTCGCTGTTATCGATCACCAGTGTGACCTCCGCCATGCCCCTGGACTTGCGGCTGGAAGTGCCGGAGAAGATAACCTCCTCCATTTTCCCGCCGCGGAGCATCTTCGGGCTCTGCTCGCCAAGAACCCAGCGGATGGCGTCACTGATGTTGCTCTTTCCGCTTCCGTTGGGGCCGACGACGCCGGTGATTCCCTCGTGAAATTCTATGGTAACAGGCTCCGCAAATGACTTGAACCCGTGCATTTCAATCTTCTTAAAGTACATTGCCGTTTTCCCTTTCTAGTATGTTCCTGGCTGCCTGCTGCTGCGCTTCCTTTTTGCTTTTGCCCGTCCCTTCCGACTGCAGTTGTCCGCCAACGTACAGTCCGGTGGTAAAGGTCTTGTCGTGATCCGGGCCGTCCTCCTTCAGCACCGCGTATCGGATATCCGTAATCCCCCTGGCCTGAAGCACTTCCTGCAGCCGGGTCTTATAGTCATGCGTCTGGTAGTGCCCCCTGGCGGTTTCCCCGATTTCCCGGGCAAACAGAGCCAGCGTCATCCGCCGCACCTGATCGAATCCGCCGTCAAGATAAACGGCACCCATGACCGCTTCCATGGCGTCGGCCAGAACGGAACTGCGCTGCCGTCCCCCGGTCTTTTCCTCGCCGTGTCCCAGCCGCAGGAATCCGCCCAGTCCGATCTGACCGGCCTTTTCGGCCAGCGACCGCTCACAAACAATCGTCGCCCGGACTCTGGACAGGAATCCTTCTTCTTTATTCGGGAACATATGGAACAATTCCTCGCCGATTACCGCATCAAAGAAGGCATCGCCGAGAAACTCCAGCCTTTCATTATCCTGTTCCTGCCCATCGTTTTCCCGGACATAGGAACTGTGGGTCAGCGCCGCGGTCAGAAGCCGACGGTCGCTGAACCGGTAACCCAGACGCTCCTCCAGCGACATCAGATCCTGCCTCATTCATAATCCTCCTCGTTCTCGACGAAATCAAATATTTCCCGGCGGATGATGTCCACCACGTTCTCCCGGGCATAGGGGATGCCCCGGATGACCGCGTTGCGGACGGCAGTGGCCGTGGATGATCCGTGAATCTTCATCACCGGCCCGTTCACCCCCAGCACAGGAGCGCCGCCGTATTCCTCGTAATCGAAGTCATTCTTCATCTTCGTCAGCTGAGTTCGCAGAAACAGACCGCCTACCTTGGTTTTCAGGTTCTCCGTAATGCTCTGCTTCACCAGTTTGAAGATGGACAGGGAAACGCCTTCCGTCAGTTTCAGAATGACGTTACCCACGAAGCCGTCACAGACGATCACATCGCAGACACCCTTGGGCACATCGCGCCCCTCCACGTTGCCCACAAAGTTCAGATGGGAATTCTTCAGTCGGTGGTACGCGTCTTTGGTCGCGCTGGTTCCCTTGGACTCCTCCGCACCCAAATTCACCAGACCGACCCGGGGGGTTTCCCTGCCCCAGGCCTTTTCCATGAAGATGCTGCCCATCAGACCGTATTCCAGAAGATTCTGGGCCTTGGACTCAGCGCTGGCGCCGGCGTCCACCAGAAGGCAGGGCTGCATGGTGACCATATCGGGATAGATGCTGGCCAGCGCGGGGCGGTCAATGCCCCGGATACGGCCCAGAATCAGCCGCGAGCCTACGATCAGCGCGCCGGTATTTCCCGCGGAAATCAGCAGGTCGCCCTTTCCTTCCTTGAGCAGATTCAGCCCTGCCACCATGGAGGAATCCCGCTTCTGCCGGATCGCCTTCACCGGCGAGTCGTGCATGGTGATGGTTTCCTCCGCGTTGACGATGCTGATCCGATCTCCCCTGTAGCGGTTTTTTTTCAGCTCGCGCTGAATCGCCTTCTGCTGTCCGACGATGATGATCTCATCATCGATCTGTTCCACGGCCTGCACCGCACCCTTGACGATTTCTGCGGGTGCCAGATCGCCGCCCATGCCGTCCAGAATAATTTTCATCCCTATTTCTCCATTTTTCTGATCATTTCTCTGACTCTGCCCGGAATATCCTCTGCCCCGAAGATCGCCGATCCTGCAACGATAATGTCCGTTCCCACCTCCGCGACGAGCCCGATGTTTTCCGGTGTCACGCCGCCATCAATCTCTATGGCAAAGGCAAGTCCGGCTCTGTCCCGGTATTCCGCCAGCCGCGGGATTTTGTCCAGCGCCGGGGGAATCAGTTTCTGCCCGCCGAATCCCGGATTGACCGTCATGATCAGCACCAGATCCACATCCGCGAGGATCGGTTCCACCATATTCAGCGGCGTGGCCGGATTGATGGATACGCCCGCCTTCACCCCCGTCGCGCGGATATGCTGGATCGTCCGGTGAAGGTGCACGCAGGCCTCCTGATGAACCGTGATATATTCGGTCTGCGGAGTCACGAAATCCTCCAGGTACCGATCCGGCTCTTCAATCATCAGATGCACATCAAAGGGAAGTTTCGTCTTTCCCTCCAGGCTCTTCATCACCGCCGCGCCGAAACTGATGTTGGGCACGAAATGACCGTCCATCACATCCACGTGAATGAAGTGCGCGCCTCCGGCTTCAATACAGTCTACATCCTGCGCCAGCCGGGAAAAATCGGCGGACAGAATGGAAGGTGCCAGTTGTTTCATTTGCCTTTCCTCCGTCAGTATCTCCTTCGCACGTCGGGCTGCCTTCGCGCGTCAGTATTTCCTTCGTTCCTCCGCCTCCCTGCGGAAAACACAGTAGGATCCGTACCGGCTCTGTTCGATGCTTCCCTGTTCCAGCGCCTCCTTGACGGCGCATCCGGGCTCCGCCCGATGGGTACAGTCATCGTAGTGACACAGCCCGCCAAGCGCAGCCATTTCGGGGAACAGGGCGGGCAATTTTTCCGGTTCCACCTGCGGCAGATCGAAGGAAGTGAATCCCGGTGTATCGAAGATCAGGGTTCCCTCATCGTCCGCGGAAAACAGTTCAGTATGTCGTGTCGTGTGTCGCCCCCTCTTCGAGCGGGAACTGATCTGCCCCGTCTCCATCTCCTGCCGGTGCAGCAGCCGGTTCAACAGTGTGGATTTGCCGACGCCCGAGGCGCCGGCAAGAGCAACCGCCCTACCCCGGATGGCATCCCGCAGGGGATCCAGGCTCTGCTGTTCATCCATCTGTGTGCAGATCACCGGATAGAGCGGCCCGTAGACCCGGCACAGTTCCTCCCTCATCTGCCGGGCGCGCAGAGCCGCTTTCTTTTCTCCCCCGGTCAAGTCGCACTTGTTCACGCAGAGAACCACATCCGTTTCCGCCTGCTCCGCCATGATCAGCAGCTTGTCGATCACAGTCAGCACGGGTGCCGGATGCGCGGGTGCCGTTACAATCACAAAACAGTCCACATTAGTGACAAAAGGCCTGATAAAACTGTTCCGTCTCGGCAGAATCTCCGTGATCAGACTGTCGTCTTCTCTCTCCCCGGTTTCAATGATCACCTCATCGCCAACCGCTGGCTTGATCCCCTGCTTCTTGAACAGGCCTCTGGCCTTGCATCGGTATATTGTTTCGCCGGATTTTACGAAATAAAACCCGGCGATTCCTTTCATGATCTGTCCTCGCATCAGAATCCTTCAACCGGTTCAGGCGGTTCCATCGGCGCCTGCGTTGTCGGAGGCTGTGTTGTGGTCATTGTTGTAGGCTGCGGACCCTTGCTGACCGTCAGACGAACGGAGGTGTTCTTGTCCAGCCGCGCTCCCGAATCGTACTGCTGCCACATGATCTCACCCTCCGCGTAGGTATCGCTGAAGTCGTAACTGACATCCCCGGGTTTGAGCCTGGCCTTCTTCAGCGCAGACTTGGCATCCGACAGAGACTTGCCGATCAGATAGGGCATGTTGGCCATGGCCAGAGACCCATCGCTGGCAACCAGACTGACGGTGCTGCCCTTCTCGGCCTTCTCTCCGCCTTTGGGATCCTGACTGATGATGGTGCCGCTTTCCTCTTCGCTGGCCTGAGAGGATACATTCACCTTAAAGCCGGCCTCTTCAATGGCCGCCCGGGCGCTGTTTTCCTCCATGCCAACCACGTCGGGCACACTGCCGTCACCCGGTCCGGCGCTGACGTATACGGTAATGGCCTGTCCGGTCTTGATGATGCCGCCGGCCTCCGGACTCTGGCTGACGATCTTGCCGACTTCCACGTTTTCGTCGACAACCGGCCGGCCCTCCTTGATTTTCAGATCATACTGAACGGCAACCTGTTCCGCTTCGGACACCGTCATTCCGGTGACATCCGGCGCCTGAATTTCCTTGCCGCCGAACACGCCCAGGGCAAAGCAGGCAACAAGGCCGACGATCAGCGCTGCAGCCGCGCAGGCCAGAATGATAATCAGGCGCTTTTTCTTCTTCTGTTTTGCCGAACCGGACTTTTTCTGTTTCTCCGGCCGGAAATCGTCGTATTCATCTCCCTCGTCATACTCGGTCTCCGCAATCGGCCCGCCGTCATGATAGTCCTCGTAGTAATCGTAGTCTCCCGGCTGATCCGCGCCCATCAGCACCGATCCGCCGACCACACTGCCGACAAATTCCAGATTATTCAGTGCCTCGATCAGTTCGTCCGCCGAAGCGTACCGGTTCACGGGATACTTGTCGGTGCACTTCATGATGATATGCTCCAGCGCCGGGGGTACGCCGGTAACCATCTGGGACGGCCGGGGCATCTCCCCGTTGATGTGCATCAGGGCGATGTTTACCGGGTTGTCTCCGTCAAAGGGTACATTGCCGGTCAGCATTTCGAACATGACGATGCCCAGAGAATAAATGTCGGATTTCTCATCCACGTATCCTCCCCGGGCCTGTTCCGGTGAAAAGTAGTGCACGGAGCCGATGATCCCGTCGGTGTTGTCCACAATCGTCGCCGCATTCACCGCCTTGGCGATGCCGAAGTCGGTGATTTTAGCCGTGCCGTTGGGCGTCATCATGATGTTGTGTGGCTTGACGTCCCGGTGAATGATGTGATTCTTATGGGCAAAGGCAAGAGCGGCGGCAATCTGCTTCGATATGGCGATCACCCTGGGATAGGCCATCGGGCCTTCTTCCTTGATCACATCAGATAGCGCACGGCCCTCGATGAGTTCCATGACAATATAATGAATATTGCCTTCCTTGCCGACCTCCTAGAGGTTGACGAGAGTTGGATGGGACATGCTGGCCGCCGCCTGAGACTCCCTGCGGAAGCTGTCGATGAATTTATGATCGTTGATGAATTCCGGCTTCAGAATCTTGATGGCGACAAAGCGGTTGAGCAATTTGTCCTTCGCCTTGTAGACGACAGACATACCGCCTTCACCGATCCGTTCCAGAAGCTCATATCTTCCAGCCAGTACCTTGCTCATTTCTGCCCCCTTACCTAAATCCTGACACAGACTACGGTGATGTTATCCCGTCCGCCGGCCTGGATGGCCATCTCCACCAGATCGGAGCAGGTCTCGTTCATGGTCTTTCTCTGTTCCAGCACCTCAAGAATCCGTTTCTCGCCGACTTCTCCGTACAGGCCGTCGGTGCAGAGCATAAGAACGTCTCCGCTGTGCAGAGGCAGCTTGTAATAGTCCGGGGCAATGGAAGGTTCCGCGCCGAGGGCTTTGGTGATCACATTCTTCTGCCGGTGGGATTCCGCCTCATCCTCGGTAATCACGCCCTTGTCGATCAGTTCATTGACGTAGGTGTGATCCTTGGTAATCCTGGACATTTCCCCGCTGCGGTAGACGTATGCCCGGCTGTCGCCCACGTTGGCGATGTAAGCCTCTCCCCGGAACAGATAGGCGATCACCACAGTCGTCGCCATGCCTCTATACCGGGCCGTATCTCTTCCCATGTCGTAGATGTCCCGATTGGCCACAGCCACGGCGTCTCCTAGAAATCCGAAGATCGATTCCGCGGATGTGCATTCCCGGATATCGTTCTCGTTGACAAAGCCGGCGATCCTCTCTACCGCTGTCCGACTTGCCACTTCACCGGAGCTGTTTCCGCCGACACCGTCAGCGACCATGTACACATCGTTTCCGGGAATCACAAAGCAGGCGTCTTCGTTATTCTCCCGCACAATGCCTCTGTTGCTTTTGAACCCTATCTGTACCATATGCCTTCAGACCTTTCCTCCTAATCCAGCAGTCCCGTCCGCTTCATCACGCAGATGAAGAAACCGTCCGTTCCGTTAATGTTGGGCAGAAGAAGCGTGCGTTCCTCTTTTCTGAACAAGGTGTATTTCTTCAGGAAGGCGTTGACCACCTTCTCGTTTTCTTCGGGATTGATCGTGCACGTGCTGTAGACCAGCGTTCCGTTGGGCTTGACGTACTCCGAGGAAGCAGAGAGAATCGCCAGCTGCTTCTTAGGCAGATAGTCCATATCCCGGGTCTTCTCCTTGTACTTGATTTCCGGCTTTCTCCGGATCACACCCAGTCCCGAGCAGGGCACATCGACCAAAACGCGGTCGGCCTTTTCCACCAGGCCGGAATCTACCCTCGTGGCATCCCATGCCCTGGTTTCGATGTTCACGATGCCCAGTCTGCGGGCCTCCTTGTCCACCTGATCCAGCCGCCGGCGGTAAATGTCCGTAGCGATGATCTTGCCGGTGTTGTTCATCCGTTCCGCGATGGCCGTAGTCTTGCCGCCGGGCGCCGCGCATACATCGATGACCAGATCGCCGTGACGGGGGTCCAGTTTCTCAGAAACCAGCGTAGAACTCTCATCCTGTGGCGTGAACAGCCCCATTCGGTAAAACTCCGTATCCAGCAGTCCGCTTCCCCTGACGTGAAGAGAGTTCTTGCAGATCTTTCCCTTCTCAACTTCATATCCCCGCTCTCTGAGCTGGTCAATCAGATCCTGTTTGACGATCTTCAGCCAGTTGTAGCGGATCGTCATGGGCGGCTTCTGGTTGCCGGCTTCCAGGAGTTTCTCCACGAAATCCATTTTGTAGAATT
>JAUNRL010000188.1 GCA_030535715.1 Bacillota bacterium | reverse complement strand
TCTCCATACAGCAGTCTTCACGCAGGGGTTTCCCCTTGCAGGAGGTTTCCCACAACAGTACGAAACGGAGGGTGAATCAGGTGAGTAGGTGCGCGGTGGTTGGAGTCAACTGGGGAGATGAAGGAAAAGGAAGAATGGTCGACCTTCTGACGGAGAAGTACGACATTGTCGTGCGTTATCAGGGCGGCGGGAACGCCGGTCATACCGTCATCAATGAGAAAGGAAAATTCGCCCTGCATATGCTGCCTTCCGGCGTGCTGCGGAGCGGTGTGGTGAACGTTCTCGGAAACGGCGTGGCGTTGGATCCGGAAAACCTGTGGAAGGAAATCGAAGAGGTCAGGGCAAAAGGCGTGGAAATCACACCTGAGAATCTCCGGATCAGCGAGCGGGCGTCTCTGCTGATGCCATGGCACCGGCAGCTGGATGAGCTGGAAGAAGCGCGTCTGGCAGAGAAACAATACGGATCGACAAAACAGGGCATCGCCCCCTTCTACTCGGATAAGTATCAGAAAAAGACCATTCTCGCCGGTGAGCTGCTGCACCCCGAATTACGGCGGGCGCATCTCGCGGATATCCTTGAGTGGAAGAACCTGATCGTCACAAAGGTGTACGGGGGGAAAAGCTATTCCCGGGAAATGATGGAAGACTGGATCAGGAAGTACTGCGATCCAATCAAGCCGTTCCTGTGCGATGCCGGGGACTTCCTTCGGAAAGCCCAGGAAAGGGAAAAAAACATCCTCTTTGAAGCACAGCTTGGTGCGCTCAGGGATATTGATTACGGCATCTGGCCCTATACGACCTCTTCCACGACTCTGGCGAAGTATGCGCCGATCGGATCCGGCGCGCCAGGCATTGAACTGACGGATGTCATCGGCGTGATCAAGGCCTATTCCACCTGTGTAGGGGAAGGCCCTTTCGTTTGTGAAATAACGGGAAACGAGGCGGAGATACTCCGCCAGGCCGGCGCGGAATACGGAGCCAAGACCGGCCGCCCCCGCCGGGTGGGCCCGCTGGATCTGGTGGCGACGAAGTACGGTGCGCAGCTGCAGACCGTGACAAGCCTGGTCGTGACCAAAATGGATGTGCTCAGTTATATGGAGAAAATCCCGGTCTGTGTCCGTTACCGGATCGGCGGGCACGAAACAGACCGTTTCCCTTTCCCGGCGTTGCTCGATCAGGCGGAACCGGTTATCGATTATGCAGAGGGATGGCACTGTGATATTACAGACGTCAGAAGATGGGAAGACCTCCCGGTACAGGCGCGCAATTATGTCAATATGATTGAAGATACCGTCGGCTGCCGGGTGGATTACATATCGGTGGGACCGGAACGGAACAGCATTATCGTCCGCAGGTAATAGATAAAAATGCTATAATGCATGTTGATACATGATAGATATATCTCAGCAGGGAGAACAGCCATGGATTTGAGAACACTGCGGTATTTCGTCGCTGTAGCAGAGGAACTGAATATTACCAGAGCAGCGGAAAAACTGCATATGAGTCAGCCGCCGCTGAGCGCACAGATCAGAGGACTGGAAAAAGAACTGGACACGGAGTTGTTTATCCGGGGAGGACGCCGGCTGATCCTGACCGAGACCGGGCAGCTCCTGTATCGGCGGGCGAAGGAAATCCTGACTCTGTCGGATAAAACGCAGGCGGAAGTCCTGTCCATGGGAAAAGGCATGAGCGGGAAGATCTCCATCGGGCTTGTGGAAGGCATGGCGCCCGATATCGCGGCGGAATGGTTCGCCGGTTTTCTGGCGGAATACCCTGATATGCGGCTGCGTATTCTGGACGGCAGCACCGATGATCTGCTGGAGAAACTCCGTGGCGGGCTGATCAGCCTGGCGGTGATCACCGCACCATGCGATCATTCCCTGCTGCACAGCTTCAGCGTCGGGGAGGAGCGTCTGGCTGCTCTGATGAGCAGGGAGCACCCCCTGGCCCGGCAAAAGGGAAAGGAGATCCGGCTATCGGATCTGGCCGATGAGAACCTCATCGTGCCGAGCCGGAAAGCGCTGATTGAAACGATTTATAAATGGTTTGCAGCCAGCGGCGCGGAGCCCAGGATCATCTGCGAGATGGACAGTTATCTGGATGCGGCGGCGCTGGCCGGCAGAATGGTCGGCATCAGCATCTATCCCAGGACGGCGTACATTCCCAATAACTCACTGGTCTTCAGGGAAATCGCAGGAAAAGAGAAAAAACTGGAGTACCTGTTCGTATGGCTG
>JAUNRL010000187.1 GCA_030535715.1 Bacillota bacterium | reverse complement strand
CGGCGTCCGCCTTCTGGGCGGATCGGAGGCTTATGTTTCTTCGCGGATATCTGTTTAGGAAGCCGTGGTCCGGCAGGCGAAGCAGCTGGCGCAGGAAGGGAAGACCCCGCTTCTGTTCGCGGCGGATGAACGTCTGCTGGGGATGATCGCTGTGGCGGACGTCATCCGGGAGGACAGTCCGGAGGCGATCCGGCAGCTGCAGAAGATGGGCATCCAGGTGGTCATGCTGACGGGAGACAACGAGTGGACGGCCAGGGCCATCGGCGCGCAGGCCGGTGTGGATGAGGTGGTCGCCGGCGTGCTGCCCGCGGAAAAGGAGCAGGTCATCCGAAGACTGGCCCGGCAGGGCTGCACAGCCATGGTGGGCGATGGAATCAACGATGCGCCGGCGCTGACACGGGCGGACACCGGCATTGCCATCGGCGCCGGCACCGATGTGGCCATGGATGCGGCGGATGTGGTGCTGATGAACAGCCGGCTCTCCGATGTGGCGGCAGCCATCCGTCTGTCCCGGGCGACCCTGCGGAATATCCATGAGAATCTGTTCTGGACGTTTATCTACAACGTGCTGCTGATTCCCCTGGCGGCGGGGGCCTTCGTCTTTCTGATGGGCGGCTGGGTCATGAACCCCATGCTGGGCGCAGCGGCCATGAGCCTGTCCAGTTTCTGCGTCTGCATGAATGCGCTGCGGCTGAACCGGATGGATGTTCATGATCCGGCAAAGGACCGGCCGGCCGGGAAATCAATGGGCAAAAAGGAGGAACGAATCATGAAAAAAACCATTAACATGGAAGGCATGATGTGCGCCCACTGCGAGGCGACCGTGAAAAAAGCGCTGGAAGCGCTGGACGGCGTTACGACTGCGGAGGTCAGCCGTGAATCGGGGACGGCTGTGGTGGAGCTGGCGGCGCCGGTTGACGACGGCGTACTGTCGAAGGCCGTGGAGGAAAAGGACTTTACCGTGCTGGGTGTCGAACAGGAGACCACAGAGGGATTCCGAACCGGTCAATGGGGAACGGAATGAACACAGAAAGGATTAATCAGATGAACAGAGTATATACATCCGTGGATCAGCTGATCGGGGGTACGCCCCTGCTGGCGCTGACCGGCATCGCGAAGGAAGCCGGGCTGAAGGCCAGGCTCGTGGCCAAACTGGAGTACTTTAACCCCGCCGGATTGGTCAAGGACAGGGTTGCCCTTTCCATTATTGACGACGCGGAGGCGGAGGGCCGGCTGAAGCCGGGCGGCACGCTGATCGAACCCACTTCCGGGAATACGGGCATAGGTCTCGCTGCCGTTGCCGCGGCCAGGGGGTACCGGCTGATCATCACCATGCCGGAAACCATGTCTGTGGAGCGGCAGCTGCTGATGAAAGCCTACGGCGCCCAGCTGGTGCTGACCGATGGGGTGAAGGGCATGAAGGGTGCCATTGAGAAGGCGGAGGAACTGGCAAAGGCAATCCCGGGCAGCATCATCGCCGGCCAGTTCACCAATCCGGCCAACCCCAGAGCCCACCGGAATACCACGGGCCCGGAGATCTGGGAAGACCTGGACGGACAGGCGGATATCCTGGTGGCCGGTGTCGGCACGGGAGGAACCCTGACGGGCACCGGCGAATACCTGAAAGAAAAAAACCCGGAACTCCGGGTTGTGGCGGTGGAGCCGTCGGATTCGCCGCTGCTTTCGGGAGGACAGGCCGGTTCCCACAAGCTGCAGGGCATCGGCGCCAACTTCGTTCCGGAAGTGCTGAACCGGGAAATCGTCGACGAGATCATTACGGTGAGCACGGAGGACGCCTACGAAACGGCCGGCATGATGGGCCGGCGGGAGGGCATCCTCGTGGGCGTTTCCGCCGGAGCCGCGCTCTGGGCCGGCATGCAGCTGGCGGAGCGTCCGGAAAACGAGGGAAAAACCATCGTCGTTATCCTGCCGGATACCGGCGAGCGGTACCTGTCCACGCCGGGGTTCATCCAATAACCGGCTGCCCGGTCCCCTCCACGGAACCTATACGTTAACCTCGGCGCCCATGCCCAGGTCATCCCGGTTCTGTTCCAGCACCGGACGGACGGCGGATGTCAGAAATTCCTCCGTCTGCTGCGGGGCGCGGCCCACATAAAGTTCAGGCTTCAATACATTCCGAAGCGCTTCTTCTGTTGTATGGAACAGGGGATCGCCGGCGATCCGGGAAAGGAGATCGTTGGCCTCCCCTTTTTCTTTGACCTGTTTCCCGGCCTCC
>JAUNRL010000029.1 GCA_030535715.1 Bacillota bacterium | reverse complement strand
CTGGGCAGATTCTATGACGGCATCGAATACAGAGGATATGATCAGAAGGTCGTGGAAGACCTGGCAAAGTATGCGGGCGTTCCGGTCTGGAACGGACTGACCGATGTGGATCACCCGACCCAGATCCTGGCGGATCTGCTGACCATCGAAGAGCACTTGGCCAAGCCGCTGCGTCAGTGCAAGGTCGTCTTCGTGGGCGACATCCGCAACAACATGGCCTACGCCTGGATGTACGGCTGTGCCAAGATGGGCATGAGTTTCGTCGCTTATGGTCCGGCGGAACTGGCGGATCAGGTGGACGTCGAGGTGGTGAAAAGAGCGAGAGCTGTTGCCGAAGAAACCGGCGCCAGCATTGAGATCAGCTCCGACATTGTGAGCATTAAGGGCGCGGATGTACTGTACACGGACATCTGGGCTTCCATGGGCGAAGAAGAGCAGATCCCGGAGAGAGTCCGGATGCTGACTCCATTCAGAGTGACGAAGGAAATGCTGGACGCGACGGGCAACGAGGACGTCATCTTCATGCACTGCCTGCCATCCTTCCACGATTTCGAGACCACCATGGCTCAAAGCCAGAAGAAACTGGGCTACGATATCCGCGAGGTCACCGACGACGTGTTCAAGAGCAGACATTCCAAGGTCTTCGACGAAGCGGAAAACAGAATGCATACCATTAAGGCGGTTATGGTCGCAACCATGGCATAGCGGTCGTTACCGGATGAGCGACCGAATTGCCGCCGGGCTCCACGAAGAGCGGGAGGCATTGCCGTTTGCGGAAGATAAGGAAAGGAATCTGATATGAAACCTGGAATCCACAATTTTTCCGAGATCGGAAAGCTGAACAAGGTGCTGCTCCACCGGCTGGGCGGCGAAGTCGAAGGGCTGGTGCCGGACAATTTTGAGCGGCTTCTCTTCGATGATATTCCTTACCTGAAGGTGGCGCAGCGGGAGCATGATATTTTCGCGGACGTGCTGCGGGAGAACGGCGTCGAGGTTATCTATTACGTGGACGAGACCGTCAAGGCGCTGGCGGACAAGGAAGTGCGCCGACAGTTCGTCAGGGAATTCGTCGGACAGAGCAACATCTACTCCGAGGCGGTCAGCGAGACGCTGGAGGAGTATCTGATGGACATGACCGTCCGCGAGATGGTTGAGAAGTGCATCGCCGGCGTCAAGAAAAGCGAGGTCGCGGTCAAGACCAATTCTCTGGCCGAGTACATCGCGTCGGGCTATCCCTACTACATGGATCCCATGCCCAACCTGTACTTCACCCGCGACCCGGGCGCCTGCGTGGGCGGTGGATTGAACATTCACCACATGAACACCATTGCCAGACGAAGAGAGCCGCTGCTGCTGAAATACATGTTCAACTACAACAGGGACTTTGCGCCCGAAGGTTCCTCCCAGTGGTATGACTATTACGACGAAGAGTCCGTGGAAGGCGGAGACGTCCTGGTTCTGTCCAGAGAAATCGTCGCCATCGGCCTCTCTCAGAGAACCACGGTCGCCGGCATTGAGCGGTTTGCCAAGAACATCCTGGGTAACTCCGAATTCAAGAAGATCCTGGTCTTCGACATTCCCAAGTCCAGAGCCTTCATGCACCTGGACACGGTCTTCACCATGGTTGACTTCGACAAGTTCACCATTCATCCGGAGATTGAGGGCCCGCTCCAGCTGTTCGAGATTACCCTGGACAGGGACGGTGAGGCCCACTTCGCCAGCATGACCGACAGCCTGGAGAACATCCTCAAGGCCGAACTGGGTCTGCCGGCGGTGGAACTGATCCGCTGCGGCGGCAACGACCTGCAGGCGGCACAGCGTGAGCAGTGGAACGACGGCTCAAACACCCTGTGTATCGCGCCGGGTACCGTCGTCACCTACGAGCGCAACTACGTCACCAACGACATCCTGGATCACAAGGGTATCAGAGTGCTGGCCATTCCCAGCTCCGAGCTTTCCCGGGGCAGAGGGGGCCCGCGCTGCATGAGTTGCCCGGTTAACCGGGACGATCTGTAGGCAAAGGCAATTCCGATCCCGCCGGATTCCGGCGGGCAGCGGGAATGCCCGTGAAGCATTCGAGAATCATAGATAACGGAGGAATACAAGCAATGGCAGAAAAGATTGTAATCGCCCTGGGCGGCAATGCCCTGCAGTCGGGCAAAGGCGAGGCGACGGCGGAAGCTCAGCATCAGGTGGTGAAGAGGACCTGCGAGAAGGTCGCCGCCATCAGCGATATGGGTTATGAGATTGCCGTAGTCCACGGTAACGGCCCTCAGGTCGGTCGGATCGTTATGGCCAGTGAGGCGGCCAGAGAGGTTACTCCGGCCATGCCTTTTGACGTCTGCGGTGCCATGTCCCAGGGATACATCGGCTATCACATTCAGCAGTGCCTGAAGTACGCGCTGAACAAATCCAACCGCAACGTGCCCGTGGTCACCGTGGCCACCCAGATGATCGTGGATCGCAATGACCCAGCATTCCAGAAACCGACCAAACCCATCGGCCCTTTCTACACCGAAGAGGAGGCCAAGGCAATGGAGCAGGAAAAGGGATGGACCATGAGAGAAGACGCCGGCCGCGGTTGGCGGCGTGTTGTCGCTTCTCCGATCCCCAGGCGGATCGTGGAGATCGACGCGGTCAGAGAACTGTGGGATGATGCCGTCGTCATCACCTGCGGCGGCGGCGGCATCCCCGTTGTCGAGCGTCCCGACGGCATGCTGGAAGGTGTAGCCGCCGTCATCGACAAGGACTTCGCCGCGGAGCTGCTGGCCGAAGACGTGGAAGCGGATGTTCTGATGATTCTCACCGAGGTGGAAAAGGTTTCCATCCACTACAATACCCCGCAGCAGGAGGATCTGGCCGGCATGACGCTGGCTGAGGCCACCCGGTATGTCGAGGCCGGCGAGTTCGCCCCGGGCAGTATGCTACCCAAGGTGGAAGCGGCCATGAAGTTCGTCCGCCGCTACCCCAACAAAAAGGCCATCATCACCTCCCTGGATAAGGCGGTGGACGCGCTCGAAGGCAAGACCGGCACGGTCATCACCTTCAACTGATGCAATCATTCCGCCAGCCTGCTGATCAGCGGCTGCAGGGAAAAGCCGGAGCGCAGGAGCTTCCGGGCCGATCAAATCCGGTCCGGCGGCTCCTTTTTGATTGTCACCCATCTCGTGCGAATCCGAACCATATCGACAGACTCCTCACTTGAGGAATTGTCTGACTGCCGTCCGCCGCCTGCTGTCCGGAACAGGGAAATGACTTGCCTTTCCCTGAGAAGAGTGTTATGATTGACAAGTACGTTTTGTGAAGAGGAATCAACGGAAATCATTATGGAAATTGAATTGAAGTACAGCATTCCGGACGATGAAACGGCAGATAAGATCTGGGAGAATCGCCTTTTTTCCGACATGGAGGAAGAAGGTTCCCGCGAGGAACTGGATCTTCTGGCGAAGTATTACGATACGGCTGACCGGGCTCTGGCGAAAAACCGGATTGCCTATCGCGTTCGGAAGGAAGGAGATCATTTCATCTCCACAGTGAAGTGGCAGGGGGAGGCCGAGGACGGCCTGCACTCCAGAAAGGAACTGGCTTGCCCGGTTCCGGACGAAGAGCCGGATATCGGGATCTTCGCCGAAAGCGACATCGGCGAGGAATTGGCAGCGGTAGTCGATGACAAGCCGCTGCAGATACTGTTGGAGACCGAAGTTCGCCGGCGCCGTTTCCGGATCGACACCGGCACGGCTATTCTGGAAGTGTCCGTGGATCAGGGCCGGGTGAAAACCGCCTGCGGAGAGGACGGGATCTCCGAAGTGGAGATTGAACTGTTCACCGGAGATACAGAGGAACTGGTTCGGATCGGGAAGAAGCTGCAGAAGCTGTACGGACTCAGGCCGGAAGATACCAGCAAGTATATCCGGGGAATCCGTCTGCTCGATGCGGAAGAGGAGTGCGCAGCGCAGAGCGCTGACCGGATGCGGCAGTAGGACAGTCCGCAGGCGACGGCCGAACAGACAACAGAGCATAGTACACAGCAGTATTGAATCGCGCAGAACGTGTGCAATAAAAGGTAAATAACAGGAGGAAACAATTCAATGAAGGCAACATTACTGTCCAGGGAAAACAACGAAGCGAAGTTCAGGATGGAGGTCACGGCAGAGGAGTTTGAGAACGCCGTCGTCGCTGTTTATAAGAAGGAAAAGGATAAGTTCCAGATCGATGGTTTCCGCAAGGGCAAGGCCCCCAGAAGCATCATTGAGGCGCACTACGGCGAAGGCGTGTTCTACGAAGACGCTCTCAACAACGTGTTCTCTCTGCAGTATCCTCTGGCCATCGACGAGCTGGATCTGCAGGTCATCGACTATCCGAGAACCGAATTTGGACAGATCAAGAAGGGTGAGCCCCTGGAAGTCACCGTCACCGTTGCCGTTTATCCGGAATTCGAAGTGACCGGCTACACCGGTGTGGAGATCGAGAAAGTCAGCGCTGACGTGTCCGATGAAGACGTGGACAAGGAAATTGAGGACATGGCAAAGCGGAACTCCCGGATGGTGGAAGTCGACCGGCCGGCGCAGGACGGCGACACGGTTCTGATCGATTACGAAGGCTGGGTCGGTGATGAGCAGTTCGAGGGCGGCACGGCGGAGAGACAGCCGTTGAAGCTGGGCTCCGGTACCTTCATCCCCGGATTCGAGGAGCAGCTGGTGGGTGCCGTCAAGGATGAGAACAGAGACGTGAAGGTCACCTTCCCGGAGGACTATCACGCGGATAATCTGGCCGGCAGGGAAGCCGTCTTCAAGTGTAAAGTCCACGAGATCAAGGAACAGGAAATGCCGGAGATCAACGATGAGTTCGTTAAAGACGTCAGCGAGTTCGATACGCTGGATGAGCTGAAGGCTGACACCCGGGAAAAGCTGGAGAAGTCCAGACACGAAAAAGCAGAGAACTCCATGAAGAACAGCGTCATCGAGGCGGTCTACGATACCAACGACATCGACGTGCCCGATCCCATGGTCGAGCAGGAACTGGACAGCATGCTCAACGAATTTGATCAGCAGCTGCGGGCTCAAGGCATGGATCTTGCCGCCTACTTCAAGTACATCGGCAAGGAGCCGGCGGATTTCCGTTCTGAGATGAGAGACGAGGCTTTCAAGAAGACCAAGACCAGAATGCTGGTGACCTGGATCGCCGACCATGAGGACTTCGACGTGAGCGATGAGGAAGTATCTGAAGAATTGGAAAAGATGGCGCAGCAGTACGGCCTGGACAAGGACAAGCTGGTTGAGATCATCGGCGCGGAAAACATCAGCATGATCCGCGGTGACATCAAGCTCAGAAAAGCCGTCGATTATATGTATGCCAACGCGGTCATCAAATAGGAGCCCGCACAGATCAGGTCCGGCCAAAGTGTGCCGGCAAAAGGGGAGGACAGGAGTATGGCAATGGTTCCCTATGTCGTCGAACAGACAGGCGGCGGCGAGAGAATGTACGATATCTATTCACGGCTGCTCAGGGACAGGATCATCTTTATTGGTGAGGAGATTGATGATCATCTGGCCAGCATTGTCGTAGCGCAACTGCTGTTTCTGGAAGCGGAAGATCCGGAAAAGGACATCAGCGTCTACATCAACAGTCCCGGCGGTTCAGTAACCGCGGGGCTGGCCATTTATGACACTATGCAGTACATCAAGCCGCAGGTCTCCACCATCTGCGTGGGAATCGCGGCCAGCATGGGCGCTTTCCTGCTTTCCGCCGGTGAAAAAGGCAAGCGTTTCGCGCTGCCCAATGCCGAGATCATGATTCACCAGCCCATGGGCGGCGCCCGCGGCCAGGCTGAGGACGTGAAGATCCAGGCGGAATGGCTGCTGAAGACCAGAGAAAAACTGAATCGTATCCTCAGCGAAATTACGGGAAAACCCCTGAAGACCATCGCTGTGGATACGGACCGGGACAACTTCATGTCGGCCGGGGAAGCGGCGGAGTACGGCATCATTGACCGGGTGATCAGCCGGTGCCGGGAGGAAAGCTAGTCCATGGCGAAGTACAGTAAAAACAATGAAATCTGCTGTTCTTTCTGCGGCAGGCCCCAGAGCCAGGTACAGCGGCTGATCAGCGGCCCCGACGTGTTCATCTGCGACGAGTGCGTGGAGCTCTTCGAGCAGCTGCTGAAGGAGGAAAACGAGAAGGAATTGCCTTTGCGGACGGTGCAGGGAGAACCGGCTCATCTGCCAAAGCCGCGGGAGATCGATCAGGTCCTGTCGGAGTACGTTATCGGGCAGGAGACCGCCAAGAAGGTTCTGGCCGTTGCGGTGTACAACCACTATAAGCGGATCCAGCTGAAGAAGAGCGGCGGTGATGTGGAGATTCAGAAAAGCAACATCGTCATGATCGGACCCACCGGATCGGGCAAGACGCTTCTGGCCCAGACTCTGGCGAAAATTCTGGATGTCCCCTTCGCCATTGCCGATGCCACTACGATTACCGAGGCCGGCTATGTAGGCGAGGACGTGGAGAACATTCTGCTGAAGCTGATTCAGGCGGCGGATTGGGATGTGGAGAAGGCTCAGCGGGGCATCATCTATGTGGATGAAATCGACAAGATCGCCCGCAAGTCGGAGAATCCTTCCATCACCCGGGATGTCAGCGGGGAAGGCGTGCAGCAGGCCCTGCTGAAGATTATCGAGGGCACTGTGGCCAACGTGCCGCCCCAGGGCGGCCGCAAGCATCCCCACCAGGAATTCATTCCCTTCGATACCACAAACGTGCTGTTCATCTGCGGCGGCGCCTTCAGCGGCATCGAGAAGGTCATTCAGCGGAGGATCGGCGAGAAGGTCATCGGCTTCAATGCCAGCGTGGAGGCCAATAAGACCGACCGGGAAAAACTGCTGGAATACGTCCAGCCGGAGGATTTGCTCAAGTATGGGTTGATTCCCGAGATCATCGGGCGGCTGCCGGTGCTGGTCAGCTTGGAGGAACTGTCGAGGGAAGCGCTGGTGAAGATCCTGACCGAGCCGAAAAATGCGCTGGTGAAGCAGTACAGAAAGCTTCTTGAGATGGATCGGGTGGAACTGACCATCAAGCCGGAAGCGCTGGAAGCCATCGCCGACATGGCCATGGAACGCAGGACCGGAGCCCGGGGTCTGCGGGGCATTATGGAAAAACTCATGACGGACATCATGTACGACATCCCCTCCCGAGACGATGTCACCGGGTGCGTCATCAGTGCCGCCGCGGTGCGGGGCGGGGAAGAACCGAAGCTGATCCTTCGGGAAAAAAAGCCGAAGCCTGTCCGGCGCAGGGAAAAGGCCGATGGTAGAAGCGGCGCGGGAGCGCCGGCAAAGGACGGAGAAGAGAAGTAATCGGAAACGGCATATCTGTGCCGCGAAAGGAAAGCGGCTGTCGGAGTATGGCCGCTTTTGCGACTGAGGGTAAGAGAGCATGACAGAGAAGAAAGACAGAGTATTTTTTGACAGCGAAACCGTGAACCTGCCCATGATCCCCCTGCGGGGACTGGTGGTGTTCCCCAACATGGTGCTGCACTTTGACATCGGCCGGGAAAAGTCCATCAATGCCCTGGAAAAGGCCATGGTGAACAACCAGTATATCTTCCTGACCTCCCAGATCGACGAGAACACGGACCTGCCCACGCCGGAGGATTTTTATCATCTGGGCACCATCGGCCGGATCAAGCAGATGCTGAAGCTGCCCGGCGACAACATCCGGGTGCTGGTGGAGGGCATCTGCCGCGGACGGATTGAGGAGATCCTCTTCGAGGTGCCCTTCTTCAAGTGTCGCGTGCGGGTCATCCGGATAGAAGAATGCGACTCCTCGGATCCGGCGGTGGAGGCCATGATGCGAACCGTGCTGGCCAGTTTCGACGAGTACATCAACCTGGACCAGAATCTGGCCCCGGAGGTCTTTGCTTCCGTGGTGTCCATTGAGGAAGCGGGCCAGATGGCAGATGTGATCGCCTCCCATCTGGACATCCGGCTGGAAGATAAGCAGGAACTGCTGGAAACCCTGGATCCTTCTCAGCGGCTGGAAAAGCTTAACCGCATTCTGCTGAAGGAGATCGAGATCCTGAAGATCGAACAGGATATCTCCACCAAGGTGAAGTCCCAGATCAACCAGAACCAGAGAGAATACTATCTGCGGGAGCAGATGCGGGCCATCCAGGAGGAATTGAGCGGCGGCGAAGATGTGGAAGATGAGGTCGCCGGCTTCCGGGAAAAGCTGAATCAGCTGGAGCTGGCCGACAAGACCAGGGAGAAGGTCTCCAAGGAGATCGACCGGTTCTCCCGTATGCAGGCATCCTCGGCGGAAGCTACCGTCAGCCGCAGCTACATCGAGACCATCCTGGAACTGCCCTGGAACACCTGCAGCGAGGATAACATCGATCTGCACAGGGCGGAGGCGATTCTCCAAGAGGATCACTACGGCCTGAAAAAAGTGAAGGAGAGGGTGTTGGAGTACCTGGCGGTCATGCAGCTTTCGGAGGGGCTGAAGGGACCTGTCCTCTGCCTGGTCGGCCCACCGGGAACCGGCAAAACCTCCATTGCCAAAAGCGTGGCCCGTTCCATCGGCCGCGAGTTCGTGCGCATGTCTCTGGGTGGTGTGCGTGACGAGGCGGAGATCCGCGGACACCGGCGTACCTACATCGGCGCGATTCCGGGGCGGATCATCAGCGCCATCCGAGACTGCGGCACGGCCAACCCGGTCTTTCTCTTTGACGAGGTGGACAAGATCGGTGCGGACTACAAAGGCGACCCCGCCTCGGCCCTTCTCGAGGTGCTGGACCCTGAACAGAACAAGGATTTCACCGACCACTATCTGGAGGTGCCCTTTGATCTGTCGAAGGTGATGTTCATCACCACGGCCAATACCACCGAGACCATTCCGCGGCCTCTTCTTGACCGGATGGAAGTCATCGAGGTGGACAGTTACACCGAGGAGGACAAACTGCAGATCGCCAAAGGGTATCTGGTGCCCAAGCAGATTAAGGAGAACGGCCTGCAGAAGAAGCACATCCGCTTCACGGATTCAGGCCTCAGGACCATCATCAACTATTACACCCGGGAGTCCGGCGTGCGGAACCTGGAACGGGAGATCGGCACCATCTGCCGCAAGGCGGCCCGCAGGGTGGTGGCCGGCGATGTGAAAAAGGCAAGCGTTACGGCAAAGAGCATCGAAGAATACCTGGGCAAGAAGCGGTTCCGCTTTGACGTTATCCGGGGGAAACAGGAGGTGGGCGTGACCACCGGCCTGGCTTGGACCGTCGTTGGCGGTGACACCCTGTTCATCGAGACCGTGGCGGTGCCCGGCAGCGGGAAACTGGTGCTGACGGGGCAGATGGGCGACGTCATGCAGGAATCGGCCAAAGCGGGATTCAGCTATATCCGCTCCATCGCCGGCGAACTGAATATCGATGAAGAGTTTTATAAGAAATACGACCTGCACATTCACATTCCCGAAGGAGCCATCCCCAAGGACGGCCCCTCCGCCGGTGTGACCATGTGTACGGCCGTGGTGTCCACACTGACCGGGCGTCCGGCCAGGAAGGACATCGCCATGACCGGCGAGGTCACCCTGCGGGGCAATGTGCTTCCCGTGGGCGGCATTCGGGAGAAGGTCATGGCAGCCCACCGGGCCGGCATCCGCAGGGTGCTTCTGCCCCGGGAGAACGAGGCGGACATCCAGGACATTCCGGAAGTGGTCCGAAAGGATATGGACTTCGTGCTGCTGAAGACGGCAAAGGATGCCATGAAGCAGGTACTGCAGTAGCGTGCGGGTGAAGCCATGAGAATTGTCACATCAGAACTTGAGCAGATGGCGGTAAAGCCCTCCCAGTACCCGGAAGGGGATCTGGCTGAAATCGCCTTTGCGGGAAGATCGAACGTGGGCAAGTCATCTCTGCTGAACCTGCTGACCGGCCGCAGGAAGCTGGCCCGCGTCAGCGGCAGCCCGGGCAAGACCCGGACCA
>JAUNRL010000186.1 GCA_030535715.1 Bacillota bacterium | reverse complement strand
ACGTTTGAGGGGCGTGTGGGAGACCGTACCGGTTCAAGTCCGGTAGGCCGCACCATCACAGACTGTTGCCTTTGGCAGAGATGCCGGGGCAGCAGTCTGTTTTCGTCTGAGCCGGTAAATCGATGCGGCCAGCCTGCGGAAACCGTATTTTTCTGCGCAATGTTGCATATTGAGGGCGCTTTCTCTATAATGTAAGCATTCACGTCATATGGTACGAAGCCGATGATCCACACGAATCCCTACGTGTATGACCTTGACCTGGACCGCTATGACGGCAGTCTGTGGGAACTTCGCCACCTGAAGTAGCCGGCGAAACTGCGGCCGGAAGTAAAGCAACGCTGCGCGGCGACCGTGCGCAGACAGATTACGAGATGCTAACCAAATTCAGCGTAAGAAAACCCTTTACCATTTTTGTCGCCGTTGCCATCGTCCTGATCTTCGGCAGTGTTTCGCTGTCCAGAATGACACCGGAGCTGTTCCCCAGCCTGAATATGCCCTACGTTCTCATCATGACGGCGGATCCGGGGGCCAGCGCCGAGGAAGCGGAAAAGGAGATCACGGATCCGGTGGAACAGCAGCTGGCCACGCTGCCCAACATGAAATCCATCACCTCTGTATCCGGGGACAACTACTCCATGATCACCCTGGAGTTCAGCGACAAAGTGGACATGGATGCCATCTCCGTGGATATCCGGGACAAACTGGAGCAGATCCGGGATCAGCTGCCGGAGAAGGCCGGAACGCCGGTGGTCATGAAGATCAACCTGGACATGATGCCGGTACTGGTCGCTGCTGTATCCATGGAGGACGGAACGCCGGCCCAAGTTTCCTCGCTGACGAGGAATGAACTGCTCAGCACGCTGGAGGGAACGGAAGGCGTCGCGAACATCACGACCATGGGGCTGGTGGACGACGGACTGCAGGTGGTGCTCTCCCAGGAGGCCATCGACGATCTGAACAAGCGGGTCAAAGCCCGGATCAATGCCGAGGTGGACAAGGGGAAGAACAAGGTCAGAGAAGGAATCGGCAAAGTGGAATCCGGGAAAAAGAAAGTCAAAAACGGCAAGGAAAAGGTGACCGACGGACAGGAGGACGCATCGGACAGGCTGCTGGAGAAGAAGAAGGAACTGCTGAAGCAGAAGGCGGCCCTGCAGGCGCAGAAGGATACACTTCTGGCCCAGAAGCAGAATCTGCCCACGATGCGGGAACTGGAGAAAAAGGTCACATCTCTCTATGAACAGGGGACGCCAGAGGCCATCGCCGAGGCGGATCAGCTGCTCATCGACCACGGTTATGTCAACAAGGAGGGGCTTCCCGACATCACCCTGCTCACGGCTTCCATCAAACAGCTGGAGGCGATCAATACCAGTCAGATCGATTCCGGCATTCAGGCCATTGAAGAAGGGCTGGCCGCCATCGAGACCCGGGAAAGCACCCTGAGTTTTTCCATGGGCAAGGGATATTCGGACCTTGCCGCGGCCCAGAGCAGCCTGGACACCACCCTCAGCCAGCTGGAGCGCACGCTGAAGGAAATTGAGGATTCCCGCGATGCGGCGCTGTCCAGCGGCGACCTGGACAACATCATCACCATGGATAATGTAAAGGCAATCCTGGAGGCGCAGAATTTCGCCATGCCGGCAGGCTACGTCACCGACGGAAAAGCGGATATTCTGGTCAGTGTGGGGGATAAGATCACCGATGTTGCCGAAATGGAGAACCTGATCCTCTTTGATCTGGATATTGACGGCATCGATCCTATTCGCGTACGGGATATCGCCGCGGTTGTCCCGGCCGCCAGCCTACGCCAGGATCGACGGGGAAAACGGTGTGCTGCTGACCTTCAGCAAGCAGTCCACATGGCCGGCGGCAACGGTGGCGGACAACATCCTCGAGCAGTTTGACAGGCTGGAGAAAAAACACGAGGGACTGCATTTCACCACCCTGATGAACCAGGGTGAGTACATTCATAACGTCATCAATTCCGTCCTGAAGAACCTGCTTCTGGGAGCGGTCCTGGCGATCCTGATCCTGCTGTTCTTCCTGCGGGACATCCGTCCCACGATCATTACAGCGGTCAGCATCCCGGTCAGCGTGATCTTTGCCCTGGCGATGATGTATTTCTCCGGGGTAACTCTGAATCTGATTTCCATGTCTGGACTCGCCATCGGCGTGGGCATGCTGGTGGACAACTCCATCGTTGTCATAGAGAACACGTATCGTCTGCGAAGTATGGGCTATACCCTGATT
>JAUNRL010000185.1 GCA_030535715.1 Bacillota bacterium | reverse complement strand
GCGGATTTCCGCCGGTTCGGCAGGCCCCGTCTGGGGTTTCTCATCGGCAGCGGCAGCATGGATTCCATGGTCAATCATTATTCGGTCTTCAGGCGCCGCAGAAGGAGAGACGTCTATTCTCCCGGCGGGAGAACCGGACGGCGCCCTGACCGGGCCGTGACCGTCTATGCCAACCGGGCCAGAGAAGCCTGGGGCGATGTGCCGCTTATCCTCGGCGGCCTGGAAGCATCCCTTCGGCGATTCGGCCATTACGATTACTGGGATGACGCGGTGCGCCGGTCCATCTTGATGGACAGCCGTGCCGATATTCTCATCTATGGAATGGGGGAGAGGGCCGTACTGGAGATCGCCGAGGCGCTGGATGCGGGTATTGCGGCAGAGGATATCAGCTGGATCCGCGGGACCTGTGTGCGGAGGCGTGAACCGGAAATCTTTGACGATGACGTGGTTCTGCCGGCCTTCCGGATGATCCGGGAATCGAAGGAAGAATACGCCAGGAGCTTCGCCCTGCAGTATCGCAGCAACGACGCCGTTCGCGGAAAACGGCTGCTGGAAGAATACAAAAATAAGTATTATGTTATCCAGAATCCGCCCCAGCCCATCCTGGAGCGGCAGGAATTGGATGATCTGTACATCCTGCCCTTTGCGCGAAGAGCTCATCCCATGTACGATAAGGAGGGCGGCGTTCCCGCGCTGACGGAGGTGCTGTTCAGCATCACCGCCAACCGGGGCTGCTTTGGGGGATGTGCCTTCTGCGCCATCACGACACACCAGGGAAGGGAAGTGCGCAGCCGCAGCGAGGCTTCCCTTCTGGAGGAAGCACGCCGCATGACAGCCGATCCCCGGTTTAAGGGGTATATCCACGATGTTGGCGGCCCCACGGCCAATTTTCATCATTCGGGGTGTCAGAAGCAGCTCAGGGAGGGATTATGCGAACACCGGGATTGCCTTTTTCCCCGGCCCTGCCCGCAGCTGAATACGGATCATGGAGAATACCTGACCGTGTTGCGAAAGATGCGGCGCGTGGAAGGAATCAAAAAAGTGTTCATTCGTTCGGGCATCCGCTACGATTTCCTGCTGGCCGACAGGCGGAATGGTGATCATTTCCTGCGGGAACTGGCGGGACATCATGTCAGCGGCTCCCTGAAGGTGGCACCGGAACACATTTGCCCGGAGGTGCTCCGACGGATGCATAAGCCCTCTGTGGATGTTTTTGACCGGTTCTGTGCCGCTTACCGCGCCGAAAACCGGAAACGGGGAAAAAACCAGTTCCTGATTCCCTACTTTATTTCTTCTCATCCCGGGAGTACACTGGACTCGGCGGTTGAACTGGCTCTTTATCTGCACCGGACCGGTTTTATCCCCGATCAGGTGCAGGATTTCTATCCGACGCCGGGGACGCTGGCCACCTGCATGTATTACACAGAGACGGATCCGCTGACCGGGGAACCGGTGTATGTGGCGAAGGATCCGGAGGAGAAGCGGATGCAGCGGGCGTTGCTGCATTTTCATAAGAAGGAAAACCGTGAGCTTGTCCGTCGGGCGCTGAAGCGATGCGGACGAGAGGAACTGCTCCCGGTGCTGACGGGAAGACCGGTGAGGCGGGGTACCGCCGGGAAGAATAAACCCCACGGAGGTGAAAAAAGGTGAATCGAATCAGCGCTCTGTCCTCAGCCGTGATCCGCGGAAGACAGCAGTTTGAAACCATGATGGCTTCCTCCTCATGCCGGAAATTTACCGTGGAGGAGCGTTACGATCTGCGTTGGAGCGAGATGCCGGAAAAACCGGAAACGGGCCACCAGCTGCGCCTGGATACCCGGCAGATGAGGAGCAATGCGGATGCCGCGGCGAACGAAGACCGCTTTACCGGTCGGATCGGCGCCTCCGACAATCTGGACTATATGGTATACCTGCTGAAGCAGGAAAACATGGCAGGCAAGATCCAGCTGATCTACGTGGATCCCCCGTTTTTTACCGGAATCCGTTACCAGGCTTCAGTGCAGGTTTCCACGGACAATCTCGGCAAATCACCGGTGATCCGCACCGGCGCCTACGACGATAAGTGGGACAGCAATCTGGAGGAGTACCTGTCCATGCTGGCGGTTCGCTTCTGGCTGATGCATGAACTGCTGGCGGACACGGGAAGCCTCTGGGTGCATCTGGACTGGCACGGCGCCCATTATGTGAAAATGATGCTGGACGAGATCTTCGGCCACGAACGCTTTGTCAACGAGGTGATCTGGACCTACAA
>JAUNRL010000184.1:1265-2275 GCA_030535715.1 Bacillota bacterium | reverse complement strand
CGTGAAGTTCAGGAAGTATCTCGCCATATCCACCATGCAGGTATCCTCGTCCATGACGATCATACCGCCGGAGCCGACGATGGCGCCTGTCTTGGTGATGTCTTCATAGGTAACCGGAGTATGTGCCAGGTGTGCCGGGACGCATCCGCCGGAGGGGCCGCCCATCTGGACCGCCTTGAACTTCCGGTCATTCTTGATGCCGCCGCCGATGCCGAAGATGACTTCCTCGATGGTCATGCCCATGGGTACTTCCACCAGGCCGCCCTTCTTGATCTTGCCGGCCAGCGCGAATACCTTGGTGCCCGGGGACTTCTCGGTGCCGTAGCTCGCAAAGGCTGCACCGCCGTTGTAGATGATCCACGGAACGTTCGCCAGTGTCTCTACATTGTTGATGTCCGTCGGCTTCTGCCAGTAACCCTTGGCTGCCGGGAACGGGGGCTTGAGTCTGGGCATGCCGCGCTCGCCTTCCAGAGAAGCGATCAGAGCGGTCTCCTCGCCGCAGACGAATGCTCCTGCGCCCGCCTTGATGCGGATATCGAAATCAAATCCGCTGCCAAAAATGTTCTTGCCCAGGAATCCCTTCTCTCTGGCCTGCGCCATGGCGATCTCCAGACGCTTGATGGCCAGCGGATATTCCGCACGGCAGTAGATGATGCCTTCGCAGGCTCCCATGGCGTATCCGCCGATGATCATGCCTTCCAGCAGTGAATGGGGGTCGCCCTCCAGGACGGAACGGTCCATGAATGCGCCCGGGTCGCCTTCGTCAGCGTTGCAGACCAGATACTTCTCATTGCCCGGTGACTGCTTTGCTGCGTTCCACTTGAACCAGGTGGGGAATCCTGCGCCGCCTCTGCCGCGCAGGCCGGAGATCTTGATCTCCTCGATGACCTCCTCCGGCTTCATGGACGTCAGGACCTTCTCGATGGCCTTGTATCCGTCGACCGCGATGTACTCATCGATGTTCTCCGGATTGATGACGCCGCAGTTGCGCAGAACGATCCGCTGCTGTC
>JAUNRL010000184.1:0-1255 GCA_030535715.1 Bacillota bacterium | reverse complement strand
CCTGCAGTAAATCCCTTGTCCTCTTCGCTGATGGCCTGCTCCGCTACCGGAGTTCCGCCCACCAGGTGCTCTTCGACGATCTTCGCTACGTTGTCCGGCTGGACCTTGACGTATCTCGTCATATCGCCGTTGTCTTCATATACGTCTACGATCGGCTCCAGGTAGCAGGTACCTACACAGCCGGTCACGCTGACTTCGATGCCCAGATTCTTCTCTGCGATCTGCTTCTCGAACTCAGCGGCAGTTTTTTTCGCTCCGGTAGCAACACCGCAGCTGCCCTGTCCTACTACTACTCTCATGCTGACACCTCCGCATTCTTCCTGATCTCGTCAAGGATATCTCTGACCTTGTCCTTGGTCAGGTTACCGTAGGTTTCATCTCCGTCACTGCTTCTGACCATCATGACCGGTGCCAGTGAGCAGCAGCCCAGGCAGGCCACGTTGTTCAGTGTGAAGATGCCGTCTTCTGTGGTCTCGCCATCCTGAATGTTCAGGTGCTCACAGATGGCTTCCTCGATGGAATCCGCGCCATTGACGTGGCAGGCGGTGCCCTTGCAGAGCATGATCAGATACTTGCCGATGGGCTCCAGACGGAACTGTGCGTAGAAGGTCGCGACGCCGTAGATCTTCGCCGGCGCGATACCTGTGCATTCCGAAATGTAGTTGATGGCATCCGGTGAAAGATAGCCATAGATTTCCTGCGCTTTCTGCAGGATCGTGATAAGACTGCCCGGCACTTTCGCGTATTTCTCCAGTGTCGGGGCGAGATCCGCGAACATTGCTGCCCTGCTGGATTCGCAGTTGCAGCCACATACGTTTTCACTCATGAGACTTCCTCCAATTCTTCGAAACAGTCCACTGCCGCGCATCAGTGAGCCTTCCGGCAGCGGCTGCGCTTTCGCTTCTGTTTCTCTCCACTGTAATGATTGATACTGTTTACATTCTAACAGTTCCTGACCTTGTATACAATATTCTTTATGCATTGTCTATTGTATTTTTTTCAGGCCAAGAACCATTTTCATTCCTATATATTGTATCAAAAGAAAAACAGCATGGCAATGTATACATGACATGCTGTTCAAGCGTTTCTATAGAATCATCGTCAGCGAAATCTTCTGACGTTCCCTGTCTACCGACAGAATCTTCACCTTGACGGTATCCCCCACCGCAACCACATCCATAGGATGGGAAACGAATTTACGGCTCAGCTGGGAGATGTGGACCAGGCCGTCCTGTTTCACGCCAATATCAACAAA
>JAUNRL010000183.1 GCA_030535715.1 Bacillota bacterium | reverse complement strand
GCCAGATTCAGCGGGCTGTTCGGGAGGGATTCCGGCCGAAAAACCAACCAACCTCTTCCCGGCAAAATTTATTGTATACCGGGTAAGAATCTGTTAGAATGATTGCGCAGGTTAACACAATAAGACTGGAGGGAAATGTCAATGAGTGAAAAAGTTTGCGGCTGCGGTTGCAGGGAAAGCAGAGCAGCACAGTTTGCAGATCTTGCCCCGACACTGGAGAAGTACGCCAAGGTGCCGGGCAGTCTGATCACCATCCTGCAGAAAGCGCAGGAGATCTACGGCTATCTTTCGCCGGACGCCATCAATTACATTTCTGAACAGACGGGAATCATGCCCGCCAAGATCTATGGCGTGGCGACGTTCTACGCCCAGTTCAGACTGGAGCCCATCGGCAAGTATCTGATCATGCTCTGCAAGGGTACCGCGTGCCACGTCAACGGCGCGGATTCCATTGAGGAAGCCATCTGCGAGCACCTGAACATCGCCGACGGGGAAACGACGGAAGACGGGATCTTCACTCTGAATAATGTAGCCTGTCTCGGATGCTGTTCCCTGGCGCCGTTCATGATGGTGCGCAGCGCGGACGGCGACGAAACCTATGGAAATCTGACCAAGGACAAAGTTAAGGACATCCTAGATGATATCAGAAAGAAAGCGGAGGTGACAGCATGAGAGTAGTCGTTGGACAAGGCAGCTGCGGTGTTGCCACCGGAGCGAAAAAGACCGCGGCGGAATTTGAAAAGCAGATCGCCGAAAAAGGTCTCAGCGTCGATGTGTCCGTCACCGGATGCGTCGGCACCTGCTATCTGGAGCCCATCGTGGACGTTTATGAGGACGACAGCGAGCTGACCAGATACGTCAAGGTACAGCCGGAAAACGTCGCGAAGATTGTCGATGAACATCTGGCCGGCGGCAGGAAGGTCGAGGAACAGGCCATCAGCGAAGAGGACAAGGAATTCGTCACCCGGCAGGAGCGCATCGTTCTGCGCAACTGCGGCGTGATCAATCCGGAGAATATCGACGAATACATCGCAGTCGACGGATATAAGGCCATCGAAAAGGTATTGAAGTCCATGAAGCCGGAGGAAGTGATCGAGGAGATCAAGGTTTCCGGTCTGCGCGGCAGAGGCGGCGCGGGCTTCCCGACCTGGTTCAAGTGGAATGCCGCAAAAGCAAGTCCGGGCACGGAAAAATATCTGGTCTGCAACGCGGACGAGGGCGACCCGGGCGCGTTCATGGACCGTTCCGTTCTGGAAGGCGACCCCCATTCCCTGCTGGAAGGCATGATCATCGGCGGCTATGCCATGGGTGCCTGCGAAGGCATCATCTACTGCCGTGCCGAGTATCCGCTGGCCATCAAGCGTCTGGAGATCGCCATGGAGCAGGCCCGGGGAAAGGGATTCCTCGGTGAGAATATCTTCGGCAGCGGATTCAGCTTCGACATCCGCATCAAGGCCGGCGCCGGCGCCTTCGTCTGCGGTGAGGAGACGGCTCTGATCGCCTCTCTGGAAGGCGAGCGCGGCATGCCCAGGCTCAAGCCTCCGTTCCCGGCGGCCAAGGGCTACTGGCAGAAGCCGACGGACATCAACAACGTGGAAACGCTGGCCAACGTTCCCTGGATCATCTACAACGGCGGCGCGGCATTCGCGAAGTACGGCACCGAGAAATCCCCGGGCACCAAGGTCTTCGCCCTGGCCGGCAAGATCAAGAAGGGCGGACTGGTGGAAGTGCCCATGGGCATGACCATCCGCGACGTCATCTTCGGCATCGGCGGCGGCATCAAGAACGACCGGGAGTTCAAGGCGGTTCAGATGGGCGGCCCCTCCGGCGGATGCGTTCCGGCGCACCTGGCGGACACCCCTGTCACCTACGAGGACATCACCAAGACCGGCGCCATCGTCGGTTCCGGCGGTATGATTGTCATGGACGAGGATACCTGCATGGTGGACATGGCCAGATACTTCCTGAACTTTACCCGGGATGAGTCCTGCGGCAAGTGCAACTACTGCCGGATCGGAACCAAGCGCATGCTGGAGATCCTGGAGCGGATCACCGAAGGCAAGGGCGAGGAAGGCGACATCGAGAAGCTGGAAGAGCTGGCCAACAAGATCAAGGACGGCAGCCTTTGCGGTCTGGGCCAGACGGCTCCGAACCCGGTCCTGACCACCATCCGTTACTTCAGAAACGAGTACGAGGATCACATCTACAACCACAAGTGCACGGCGAAGTCATGTAAGGCGCTGATCACCTACAACATTACCGACAAGTGCAAAGGCTGTACGCTCTGC
>JAUNRL010000182.1 GCA_030535715.1 Bacillota bacterium | reverse complement strand
ACAGCAGGAGCATACCTTCGAAGGATTCCATGCCCGGGTCATGTGCCACGAGAACGATCATCTGAACGGCATTCTCTACTCCGACAAGGCGGAAAACCTGTTTCACCTGGAGGAGCAGGAGGATGACGGACAGCAGAAATAACCGCCGGAGAAATAGGAGGCCGTCCGATGAAAATCGTTTATATGGGAACGCCGGATTTTGCCGTCCCCGCGCTGGAGAGTCTGCACCATGCCGGCCATGAGATCCTCAGCGTGGTGACACGTCCCGACGCGAAGCGCAATCGCGGCAAAAGAATACAGCGCTCTCCGGTCAAGGAGAAAGCGGAGGCCCTGGGCATACCTGTGCTTCAGCCGGAGAGGGTTAAAGGCAACGCCGGCTTTGCCGACGAACTGCGGGCGCTCGCCCCCGATGTCATTGTGGTGGCGGCCTATGGGATGATTCTGCCTCAGGAGGTGCTGGACATTCCGGCGATGGGATGCCTGAATATTCACGGATCGCTCCTGCCCCGGTTCCGGGGCGCGGCGCCGATCCAGGCGGCGATTCTGGCCGGCGATGAGGAAACGGGTATCACCATCATGCAGATGGAGGCCGGGTTGGATACCGGTCCCATGCTGCTGCGGGGTTCCGTATCCACAGCCGGCAGGACCGGGCATACGCTGCACAACGAACTGGCCCGGCTGGGGGCGAAGCTCATTGTGCAGACGCTGGACAGGCTGGACGAACTGAACCCGGAACCGCAGGATGACCGGCTGGCCACCTATGCCCCCATGATTTCCAAGAGGGACGGCGAAGCCGACTTTACCAGATCTCCGGAGGAGCTGGAGAGGATGATGCGGGCCTTTGATCCCTGGCCAGGCACCTTCACCAGCCTCGGCGGACAGATGATGAAGCTCTGGCACGGACTTGCCCTGGACCAGACTTCTGATGCGGCACCGGGAACGGTGACTGCCTGCTCACCGGAGGGGATCGACGTGGCCTGCGGAGGACGGATCCTCCGGGTTACCGAGCTGCAGATGCCAGGCAGGAAGAGGGTCTCCGCAGGCGAATATTTACGGGGTAATCCCATTGAAATAGGAACGATTTTAGGATAAAATGAGAAGAAAGAGGTGAGACGATGTTTTACGGGTTTGATCCCACGTTTATCCTTCTGATTCCGGCGATTATCTTCACGATCCATGCGCAGAACAAGGTGAAGAACGCCTACGGGAAATACTCCCGGATCGAGGTCAGGAGTGGGATTACCGGAGGAGAAACGGCTCGGAGGATCCTGGACAGAAACGGAATGCAGTATGTCCCCATCGAGATCATTGACGGCCAGATGACCGACAATTACGATCCCGCGAAGGATGTCATGCACCTTTCCCGGGACGTCTGTAACGGAACTTCCATCGCTTCGGTGAGCATTGCCGCCCACGAGTCAGGACACGCGATTCAGGATGTCAGAGAATACGGCTTCCTGAAATTTCGCATTGCCATGGTTCCGGCGGTCAATCTGGTTTCCGGCGCTTCCTGGCCGCTGATCATCATCGGCATTCTGATGGTGAGTCTGGGCGGGATCCAGATGGCCGGCATCGGCAATCTTCTGCTGAATATCGGCATCATCATGTTCTGCGTCGTTGTCCTGTTTCATACGGTGACCCTGCCGGTGGAATTTAACGCCAGCAGAAGGGCGATCACGCAGCTGCAGGAGCTGGGCATCGTTGACGACGAAGAGGTCAGAGGCGCGAAGAAGGTGCTATCTGCCGCGGCAATGACCTATGTGGCTGCACTGGCTGTTTCCGTTATGAACCTGATACGTATATTATTGATAAGAGGGAGTAGCAACTGATGGATATCAACAGGAAAACGGCGTATAACACGCTGCTGGATGTCGACGCGAAAAAAGCCTATTCCAATCTGGCGCTGAACCACCAGATCAGGATCAGCAAGCCCGGGTCTCCGGCTTTTGTCCGGGAACTGGTTTACGGTGTGCTGGAGCGGAAGCTGACTTTGGATTATTATCTGGATCAGCTGGTGGATCAGGGCATTGACAGCCTGAAGCGGCAGGAACTGACTATTCTGCGGATGGGTATGTATCAGCTGGGATGGATGGAGTCCGTCCCGGAATACGCGGCAGTTAATGAGAGCGTGGCGCTGGCCAGAAAATACTGCAAAAGCAAAGCCGGCATGGTCAACGGTGTTCTGCGGGAATACCTGAACCGGAAGATCCGTATGCGGCTTCCTGAACGGGACGAAGATGAGATTCGCTATCTTTCTGTCAAGTACTCCTATACGCCATGGATCATCGAAAAATGGCTGGAATTC
>JAUNRL010000181.1 GCA_030535715.1 Bacillota bacterium | reverse complement strand
ACTCCGGAAAGCAAGGAAATCGAATTCTTCCAGAGTCTGTAAACAGGAGGTAGTAGACAATGGGAATCAAGAAATACAATCCGATAACTCCTGGTTTGAGAGGAATGACGGTTTCCACCTTTGAGGAGATCACCAGCACCACCCCGGAAAAATCACTGACGGTCACGCTCAAGAAGCACTCCGGCAGAAATTCCAGAGGCAAGATCACCGTCCGCCACAGAGGCGGCGGATACAGACCGAAGTACAGGATCATCGACTTCAAGAGAGATAAGGACGGAATTCCGGGTACGGTCGCTACGATCGAATACGATCCTAACCGGAGTGCAAACATCGCCCTGATTAACTACGCGGACGGTGAGAAGAGATACATCATTGCCCCCAACACGCTGAAGGTCGGCGCAGTGATTGAATCCGGAGCGGACGCGGACATCAAGGTCGGCAACGCGCTTCCCGTAGCCAACATCCCCGTCGGTACGATCATCCACAATATTGAACTGAAGCCAGGCAAGGGTGCCCAGATGGTTCGCTCCGCAGGAAACGGCGCACAGCTGATGGCCAAGGAAGGCGACTTCGCTCAGGTGAGACTGCCCTCCGGCGAAGTTAGGAAGGTCAGACTGGAATGCAGAGCGACCATCGGCGAGGTCGGCAACCTGGATCACCAGAATATTCAGATCGGCAAGGCCGGCAGAAAACGCCACATGGGCATCCGGCCCACGGTCAGAGGTTCCGTCATGAACCCGAATGACCACCCCCACGGCGGCGGCGAAGGCAAGGCTGGAATCGGACGGGTCAGCCCGGTCACTCCCTGGGGCAAACCTGCACTGGGTTACAAGACCAGAAAGAAGAAGAACCCATCCAATAAATTTATCGTGAAGAGAAGAAACGAGAAGTAAGAGGGAGGAGCAACAATAATGGGTAGATCACTGAAAAAAGGTCCTTTCGTCGATCCGAAGCTGCTGAAAGCCATTGATGACATGAACGCGGCCAACGAGAAGAAAGTTATCAAGACCTGGTCAAGACCGTCCACGATTTTCCCGCAGATGGTTGGTCACACGATCGCCGTCCACGACGGAAGGAAGCATGTGCCGGTATACATTACGGAAGACATGGTCGGCCACAGATTGGGAGAATTTGCTCCGACCAGAACCTACAGAGGCCACGCGGCAGACAAGAAATCAAGATAAGGAGAGGAGAACATGGTAATGGAAGCAAAAGCAATTGCAAAGTATGTCAGAATGTCTCCTTCCAAGCTGAAGCCGGTTACCGATCTGGTCAGAGGCAAAGATCTGGACGAGGCATTGAACATTCTGAAGTTTACTCCCGGCAAAGGAGCTGAGATCGTGGAAAAGGTCGTCAAGTCCGCTGCCGCTAATGCGGATGTCAAGGAAATGAACGCCGATAATCTCTACGTATCCGAAATTTACGCCCATAAGGGACCGACCATGAAAAGATGGAAAGCCGGAGCACAGGGCAGAGCATCAATCATTCTGAAGAGAAGCAGCCATGTAGGCGTTACTCTGAGGGAAAAGAATTAGGATAGGAGGTCAAGCGAATGGGTCAGAAAGTAAGTCCACACGGATTAAGAGTTGGTGTGATTAAGGACTGGGATGCGAAATGGTTTGCTGACAAATCGAAGTTTGCAGACTTCCTGGTCGAGGATAATAAAGTAAGAGAACACGTTAAGAAGAAGTTATATGCTGCCGGCGTATCCAAGGTCGTTATCGAGCGTGCTGCCGAGAGCAGACTGAAGGTAACGGTCATGACCGCCAGACCGGGCATGGTTATCGGCAGATCCGGAGCGGGTATTGACGATCTGAAGAAAGATCTGGAGAAGATGACCGGCAAGACCGCGATCATCGACATCCGGGAGGTCAGAAGAGCGGAACTGGATGCGCAGCTGACGGCAGAGAGCATTGCGCAGGCGCTGGAGAGAAGAGTCTCCTTCAGAAGAGCGATGAAGCAGGCCATGGGCAGAACCATGAAAGCCGGCGCGAAGGGCATCAAGGTTCTGGCTTCCGGAAGACTGGGCGGCGCGGAAATCGCCAGATCCGAGAAGTACAGCGAAGGAAATGTTCCTCTTCACACACTGAGAGCCGACATCGATTATGGTTTTGCAGAAGCTGATACCACTTACGGCAAGCTGGGCATCAAGGTCTGGATCAACCACGGTGAAAGACTCGACAAGGATCTGAAGTCATCTGTTCCTGAAGAAAAGAAGGAAAGAGGCCGCGGCAAGAGAAGAGACGGCGACAGAAGGGGCAGAAGAGACGGCGACAGAAGACCGAGAAGAGATAACAGAAGAGACGAGAGAACTG
>JAUNRL010000180.1 GCA_030535715.1 Bacillota bacterium | reverse complement strand
TGACCGTGGACGGCAAAGAATATGTGACGCCGGGCGGGATCAAAGGATGTCCGGGCGAGGTGGACGTGACGCCGAAGGGCAACGAGGTCTTCCTGCTCTGCGACAACCGGGAGGAACTGATGGACAGCCGCAATCCTGAGCTGGGACTCGTGGACATGCGAAAGATCCGGGGGAACGTGCTGCTGCGCATCTGGCCGCTGTCGGCGTTCGGCAAGGTCAGATAGACGGGGAAGTTAAGACAGTAAGACATATTTAAGAAAGCATAGAAGTAAAGGTTCACAATAGATGAAAGAGTTTATCAAAGACATTATCATAGCCATTATCATCGTGGCGCTGATCACCATTGTGATCAAGCCGACCATCGTCAAGGAAAGCTCCATGGAGCCGACACTGTACGAGAATAATTATCTGATCATCAACAAACTGGCGTATTTCCAGAAGGATCATCCGCAGTACGGGGACATCATCGTGTTCAAGTCGGATCTGGATAAGACGGACGGTACCGGCAAGAAGCTGCTGATCAAGCGGGTCATCGGCGTAGAAGGCGACCACATCACCATTGCAGACGGCAACGTGTACCGCAACGGAGAACTGATCGACGAGCCCTACGTGCACGGACAGGAGACCCTGGCAGACGAGGGCATGGAGATCGAGGACCTGGAGGTCGGCGATGACGAGCTCTTCTGCATGGGCGACAACCGGGAGGTGAGCCTGGACAGCCGCTCGCCGGAAGTCGGCAATGTGGACGAAGATGACGTGGTGGGCAAGGCCGTAGTGCGGCTGTTCCCGTTCAATCAGATCACGACGCTGTAGGGCGCTGATGGTGCCTTTGCTTCATTAAGGGACAGAGATGAAACTAGTAGCGAACAACAAGAAAGCAAGACACGACTATTTCATAGAGGAGACCTACGAGGCGGGCATCGTACTCACCGGCACGGAGATCAAATCCGTGCGGCAGGGCAAGGTCAGCATCAAGGAGTCGTATGCGAAGATCCAGGGGGAGGAAGTGGTCCTGTACGGGATGAACATCAGCCCCTATGAGCAGGGAAACCGATTCAATACGGACCCATTGCGTCCGAAAAAGCTGCTCTTACATAAAAGAGAAATACGTAAACTGATAGGTTACACCACGCAGAAGGGCTTGACTTTGGTGCCGCTGCGGATGTACATTAATGACAAGGGTCTGGCTAAGGTGGAACTGGCCGTGGCCCGGGGCAAGAAGGAATACGATAAACGCCACGATATCGCCAAACGCGACGCCGACCGGCGGATGCAACAGGCGGTGAGAAAGTGATTTTTCGCAAAGACCGGCCAGTCTTTGCATGAGAGGCCCAAACAGGGCATGCAGATTGGATTATCGATTGGAGGATAAGAATATGCAGGATTTTTTGGCAAGAATTGGCAGAGGGGCGTCCAATGCGGCCAGCAGAGCCGGCAATAAAGCGGAGGAGATTAAGGAAGTCAGCAGACTGAAGAGCCGGATCAGTTCCGCGCGTTCCGACATCGGCATCGCCAAGAAAGACATCGGCGATTACTGCTACAAGATGTTCAGAGAAGGCAAGATGGAAGACCCCGAGATCATCGAGCTTTGCGAGCAGATCCGCGACAGCTACGATGAGATCGAGAAGATGGAGCGGATGATCGACGAGACCCGGGAAGAATATCGGGAAAAAGCCGAGTCCATCGGGGAAGAAAAGCTGTAAGACTGACAGGAAGCAGGGTATCCGGTGTTCTCAGGGACTGCAAAGGCAGGCGTCATTTGTTAAGATTTCCGGCTGCCGGCCCCGAAAACGTGTGCCTTGCTGCGAATTCTTTGACAGAGAAAAAAATACAGCCCTTTTTGGGCTGTCATATACGGGGGTGTACTGGTTTCGACGGGGGTGTGGAAACCGGATAAGCGAGCCGCAGATGGTCCAGCTGCGTTAAAAGGACCCGTTAAATACAAACGCTAAAAATACAAACAAACTCGCATTTGCTGCTTAGTTCAGCACCGCGCATCGACCGGAATTCACCTGCAGGTTCCGGATCCGGTGTCAAACATGCAGGAAAACCTTGTGCGTGATCCCGGCCGCATAAGGGACCAACGGGATAGCTGAGACGACAGCCTGCTTCCGGGCGGGCGTCAGGGCGAATCTTAAAACGGAGGCTGCGCTCGGAGAAAGTCCTGTGGAAATGCTTTCGGACGCGGGTTCGAGTCCCGCCACTTCCACCATTTTTTTGGCAGATTCCTGAAAAGGGGTCTGCTATTTTCTTGCTATGAGGCATAGTATCAATATAGACGCAGCCAGGCTGCGTTCGGACTTACGTTCTCGCCAACAAAAAGCCAACAAT
>JAUNRL010000179.1 GCA_030535715.1 Bacillota bacterium | reverse complement strand
TGGGCAGATAGCGATCCGTCAGGCGCTTGATCTCCGTTTCGGTTCCGGGCGCTTCTTCCACCCTGGCAAAGATCTTCTCGATCAGGGAAATCAGCTGCTCCAGCCCGGCGCGGATCTCCCCGTCATCGGTATTCTCCTTCAGATCGCCCAGCCGGCGCAGGTACTCTTCCCGCTTCTCCCGCAGCAGATCCGCTGTACTCACCTGGAACCGGGGCGAATTTTTCTCTTTCCTTTTGGACAGCCGGCGGGACTTCTCCTGCGTCGCCATCACCTTGCCCGGCACCCAGTCCGCCCTGTACGTCACCGTCTCCGGCAGGATCTTCAAAGAACTGAAGTATATCTCCTTCGTGAAAAAGGCCAACTGGCCCATTTCGCCGCTGGGAATGCCGTTGGCTCCCGTCTTCGCCGTCACCGTCTCCGCCAGCACGCCGTCCCTGTAGATTTCCAGCTGCACCCGAAGCTCGCGCAGATCCGCCTCCGTCCGGTTCCGGATCTGGAGGTAATAATCCCGGCTGCGTGTCTTGCCGCCCCGGTTCAGCAGGCGGTAATCGCCGGTCTCAAAAGATTCTCTGAGCCAGGCGATGACCATCCGCCGGATTGCCTGTTCCCGGTCGCCCGCCGGGCTTATCTGCTCGCTCATTCCCGCACTCCATTCCATTGTTTTTCCCATTATATCTCAGGCGGCCTCTCCTGAAAAGCGATTTTTCTCCTCCGGGCAGCGGCGGAACGGATCTCTTCAGCAGACAGTAGGATATCCCATGAACCACGATATGATTTTCCGGTTGCATCCATTACCAAAAAAGGCTAAACTGTACCCGTAATCAGCCGTATAATACATATATAGAAGATACCATCGAAGCATTCCGCGTAAAAAATAAGCGGTCAGCCGGGAATCCTCTATGACCATCGAGAACAGAGCCGCCCAGCACATCCGGATCGGCGAGATCCTGCCGATTCTGGAGAGCATCAGTGACGCTGTCTTCATCGACAGCAGCGAAGGAACCTGCCTCTGGTGCAACAGCACCTGTGAGGAACTTTATGATATCTCCAGTGAGAACATCGAAGGACGGACCGTAGAGGACCTGGAACAGGAAGGCATCTTCTCGCCTTCCGTTACCCGACGCGTACTTGACGAGAAACGGGAGCTGACCATCATCCACGAAAATAAGAAGGGCGTCCGCCTGCTGACCACCGGCACGCCCATCTTCGGGGATGACGGCCAGCTTCTTATGGTCATTACCACCTCCCGGGACATCACCCGGATCACCCAGCGGCAGGGCGAACGCGCTGAAGTCACTCTGGAAGACGTAGATCGGCTGAATGATTTCGCCGACACGGACTACATCCACCACGGCATCGTGGCCAGGAGCAAACCCATGCGTAACGTCATGGCCCTGACCCGGCGGCTGGCTTCGGTCAGTTCCACCGTGCTGATCACCGGCGAGTCCGGTGTCGGCAAGGGCCTGATCGCCCGCACCCTTCATGAGGAAGGACCCCGCTGGAAAGCTCCTTTGGTCACTGTTAACTGCGGCGCCATTCCCGAAAATCTGATTGAATCCGAACTCTTCGGCTATGTGGCCGGCGCCTTTACCGGCTCCCGGTCCGGCGGCAAGCGGGGATATTTCGAGGCAGCCCAGGGTGGCACCATCTTTCTGGATGAAATCTCCGAGCTTCCCCTGAACCTGCAGGTCAAGCTCCTCCAGGTCATTCAGGAACGGCAGATTACGCCCGTGGGCGCCGTTAAAGCAATTCCCATCGATGTGCGGATCATCTCCGCCACCAACCGGGATCTGGCCGCGCTTGTACAGAACGGTGAATTCCGCGAAGACCTTTACTACCGGCTCAATGTCGTTCCCATCGAAGTCCCCCCTCTGCGGGAACGACCGGAGGACATCGTGCCGCTGATCCGGATAAACCTCGATAAGTGCAACCGGGATCTGCACGAAAACAAAACCATCAGCACCGAAGCCATCTCCACCCTGTTCCAGTATCCCTGGCCCGGCAATATCCGGGAACTGCAGAACATCGTGGAACGGCTGGTCATCACCACCTCCGGGCCCGTCATCACCGATGAAGACATCTTCATCTTCATCAAGGAGGCTGCCGGCAGGAATGCCCGCGCCGTCTCCGGCACATCTCTGGCCGCCGCTTTGGAGCGGGCGGAAAAGGAAATTCTGGAGGAGGCTCTGTCCCGCTATGGTTCCACCCGGTCCATAGCCAAAGTCCTTCAGGTCAGCCAGCCCACCATCGTGCGCAAACTGCGCAAATACGGCCTGAACCGGCCCCTTTCCGATTGATTCGTTTCTGTATCAGCGATTCATTTTTGTATCATCGA
>JAUNRL010000178.1 GCA_030535715.1 Bacillota bacterium | reverse complement strand
ACTTCCAGTTGATACAGCCGACGCGCCTGCATTGCGCTGCCGGGAACCGGGTTGAACCGCGCCGCAACATCCCTTATACTTTAACCAAATATTGTCCGGCGACCCGATCTGCGCCGCATGAAAAGGAGGAAACGATGAAGAAGATACTGATTCTGGTTCTGACCCTCTCCCTGTTCGTTCTGATTCCGCTTGCCGGTTGCGGCAATGACAACACGGCGGACATCAGGGCAGCAGCCGAGGGCTTCATGAACGCAATGCAGGAAGGTGACATCGAAGGGATGAAAGAGTACTCGGATCCCGCACTCTATGCGGAAGACGGCGACCTGTCTTCCTTCGCCCAGATCGAGAATATGGATCAAGTGTTCGCCGAAGCCGCCGGCTCGGACGTAAACAGTCTGTCCGAAAAGACGAGGGCGGATCTGCAGGGTTTTGTCGACACACTGATGAAGAACCTGGTCAAATCCTACGAGATCACCGATGTCGTCGAAGATGCTGACGGAAAAGGCCGGGTTACCGTAAACATCACGTTCGGCTTCGATCCGGACAAGGTTGACGACATCGACATGAATGACGAAATGGAAGAGATGGTGACCGAGTACACCGAAAAGCATCTGTCTAAGCTGATGTCGATCTATCAGAATGAAGGCGAACAGGCCATGATGAACAAACTCATGGACGATCTGATCGGTGACCTGCTGAAGAAGTACACCGATGCCATCATGAAAACCGGCGAGGTTTTCCAGGAGTCGGTCATGATCCTGGAGAACAAGGACGGCAAATGGCTGGTCATCTTCGAAGAGACTGTCGGCGGCGCGGAGAAGGAAGACAGCAGCGAAGACTGACCGATTGCCGGCCGCTCACACCCGGCTGAAAACACCGCCAGGCGGCATCATATCCGTCAAACCAGAAAGAAAACCGCTGCATTGAATCATCCATGCAGCGGTTTCATTATCTCAGCCGTTCAGGCCGTTTTTCGGTTTATGCAAAGGCAACGGTTTGCCTTCGTCCGGCGCGGGCGGATCTTATTTGCTCACAGCGTCGAGGAACGCCTTCTCGTTCAGATCGTCCGCATACTCGGAATCCATCTCCCGGATACCCGCCGGGAACTCGTACTTGGCCAGTCTCTCGACGAACGGATCGGGATCGAAGTGCTCCGGACCCCATGCGCCGGCTTCGTTCCAGATGCCCTTGGCAATCAGTTCCATCATGATGACGGGACCGACGGCGGTCTGCGCAACGACGGAGTTGGTGGTGTATTTCCTGATGCACTCCTGGTTGTCCGCAATCTGATACAGATAGACGGATCTGTACTTGCCGTCCTTCCATCCGGTGACCCAGGTGCCTGCGCAGCCCTTGCCGGTCATGGTCATGGTGGCGTCAACCGGTGACGGGATGACCTTGCAGACAAAGTCTCTCGGGGTGATCTCGGCATCGCCGACCTTGATCTTGGTTCTCTTGTCGGACAGACCGTACTCAAACAACACCATCAGTTTGGCTCGGAAGTCAGCCGGTACGCCGTACTTGAAGGTGACGCGGTTGCAGTCGATCTCTCTGGGAACCAGCAGAACTTCTTCGTGCTCGACGTTGACGACTTCCACATCGCCGATGCCGCCGGGGAAGTTGAAAATTTCCGGCTCGGAGAACTGCTTGGTGCAGAACCAGTGGCCTTCAGGATATTCTTCATTCTTTTCCCAGATGACCGGGGGCTGCAGGCACTCCTCGATGGTGGTCCACACAGAGAATCCGAAATCGGAATCGGTATTGCCGTAGTTGTCACCGTCACGGACATCCACACGGTCAATCTTGTCAAACAGGTGCTTGGCCGCATATTTGGCGAACACGTCCGCCATGCCGGGCTCGACACCGGATCCGCAGATGGCGATCTTGCCGGAAGCTTCCCACTCCTTCTGCCTGGCGAACTGATAGTCACCCAGCTTGATGTTGGCCAGTTCGTAGGGCTTCTCCGGATGCTCCGTGCCCAGAGTCATCGCGCAATCCAGATAACCGATGCCCAGCTCCAGGCAGGTATCAAAGATCGTCTCATTCATTCTCGGGTCACAGGCGTTCATGGCAAAGTCAATGTCATGTGCCTTGACCACCGCCTTGATGCTGTTCGCATCCATGGCGTTGATCTGTGCGGGGACGAACTTGCCTCCACCGCAGATTTCACCCGCGACCTTTTTCGCTCTTTCCTCGTCATAGTCAGCAACGATGACCTTTTCCGCCCAGTCGCCTTCCGCTCCGGCTCTCTCGATAATTTTCGCTGCAGATGTTCCCACGCCGCCGGCTCCGATGATCAGTAATTTCATCTCTTTACCTCCATTGATTTATTTGTTGTCAAAAACGACCACTTCAGA
>JAUNRL010000028.1 GCA_030535715.1 Bacillota bacterium | reverse complement strand
AAGCTGCTGCAGGACGGGGTGGATGCAGACAGCATCACCGTCATGATGCAGAAAGAGATCGCCGACCGGATAGAGGCGGCTCCGGGGAGCAGGGACTGCGGCGCGATCACCGTGGCGGTGCAGTATTACGCGCAGGTGTCCCGGATCGCCCGGGTTCCGAAGGAGGCGTTCTATCCTCGGCCGAAGGTTGACTCGGCGGTATTGCATTTGCGGATCCGCGAAGAAAAGGCCGTATCGGTAAGGGACGAGGAACTGTTCTTTGCCTGTGTCCGGGCGGGCTTCGGGCAGAGAAGAAAAAACCTGAGCAACGCCCTTTCGGCGGGCTTTGGCCGGACGAAAGACGAGATCCGGACGGCGCTCAGCGCGGCGGGCATCAGAGAAAGCCGGAGAGCGGAAACGCTGTCCATGGATGAATTTGCAGCGATAGCCAATGAGATGGCGGAGATGATACATGGAAGATAAGGAAAAAGCCGAAATCAAAAAAGAAATCCGGAAGGATGTTTCGGCGATTCCCGGCGCGGAAGCGAAGCCGGAAGCAGAGGCCGAGGCGGCGAAGCCGGGTCTGCTTCGGCGGATTGGCAAAAACGATGTGATGGCGCTGATCATCGGCGCGATCATCGTTGACTTTATCGTGGAGTCCCTTTCCCGCCATTCCCCCATCGACAGCACCATGTTCATGATGCAGCATCCGCTGGTCAGCATCTGCAACATCATGCTGATCCTGGCGGTGCTTTCTCTTTCTCTGCTGTTCCGCAAGCGAGTTTTCGCCATGTGTATGCTTTCCCTGATCTGGATCACCCTGGGCATCACCAACTGCGTGATCCTGGCTAACCGGATGACGCCGTTCAACGTCAAGGATCTGAGCAACCTGAAGGAGGGCACCCAGATTCTGCGGAACTATTTTTCCGTCATGAACCTGGTCATCATCGGCCTTGGCGCGGCGGCCTTCATCCTGCTGGTGATCCTTCTGTACCGGAAGACGCCGAAGCGTCGGGAGAAGATCAGCTATAAAAAGGCAATCACTGCGGTGGTGCTGATCATCGCCCTTGCCTTCGGATCCGTGGAAGTCGGCATGCGCACCGGCGTGCTGGATACCTTTTTCGGCAACCTGGCCTATGCTTACCGGGACAACGGCATGCCCTACTCCTTCATGATTACCTGGCTGAAGACAGGCATCGATAAGCCGGCGAACTACTTCGAGAAGGAGATTCTGAGTATCTTCTCCAAAGGGGAGATGGGTCGGGACCGCATCTATACGCCGGGTGAAGACGATGTGTTCACAGGAGACAGAAAACCCAACATCATTTACCTACAGATGGAATCCTTCATCGATCCGGGTATGGTGAAGGGGTTTGAGTATAATCAGGATCCGGTGCCGAACTTCCATAAACTGATGAAAGAGTATTCCTCCGGCTACATTACCGTTCCGGCGGTGGGCGCGGGGACGGCCAACGTGGAATTTGAAGCGATCACCGGAATCGGCGCCCGGTTCTTCGGACCCGGAGAGTATCCCCACAAGAGCATCCTGACCGAGCAGACCTGTGAATCCGCTGCCTACGATATGAAGCAGATGGGCTATTCGTCCCATGCGATCCACAACCACCGCGGTGCCTTCTACAACCGGAATACGGTGTTCAAGAATCTGGGCTTCGACACCTTTACCTGCCTGGAGTATATGAACAACGTGACGAAAACGCCGAAGAACTGGGCCAAGGATTCGGTGCTGACGGGCAACATCATCGACGCGATGGAAAGCACAAAAGGGCCGGACTATATCTATACCATCTCCGTTCAGGGTCACGGCAAGTATCCCACGGAACAGGTGCTGGAAGACCCGGAGATCCAGGTGACCAAATCACCCGGAGAAGAGCAGAAATGGGCCTATGAATATTTCGCCAATCAGATGCACGAAATGGATGACTTCCTCAGGGAGCTGACAGACCGGCTGGCGGATTGCGATGAAGATGTTGTGCTCGTCATCTATGGCGACCACCTGCCGGCGCTGAACATGACCGAAGATATGATGAAGTCCGGAGATCTGTATAAGACCCAGTATGTGATCTGGAGCAATTTCGGTATGCCGAAGAAAGATATGGATACGACGACCTATCAGATTCATGCCGAAGTGACGAAGCGGCTGGGCATTTCCGCCGGCATGCTGACCCGTTATCATCAGGACTATCGCGGGGAGAAAAGCTATATGCGAAATTTCCGGGCCCTGGCTTACGATATGCTCTACGGCGAGCATTACATCTACGGCGGCAAAAACATCTTTAAGCCGACGGATATGCGCATGGGCGTGAAGGAAATCCGGATTGATAAGATCGTCAAGGTCGGCGAAGACTACTATATCAAGGGGCAGAACTTCACCGAATTCAGCCGGATTTCTCTGGACGGTGAGATTCTGAAGACCGTTTATCTGGGGCCGACCATTCTGGCGCTCAACGAGGAGGTCGATCCGGAAGAGGCGGTCAACATGAAGGTCAGTCAAGTGGAAAAGAACAAGGAAGTGCTCAGCACCACCGAATAAAGGGATGCCGGACGGCAGGGGGAGACAGCATGGGAAAGGTTAGGGTGCCGCGGCTGGAAACGGAGCGGCTCGTTCTTCGCCGCTGGGAAAAGAAGGATGCGGTTCAGCTCTATGAATATGCCAGGAATCCGCATGTGGGACTGCCGGCAGGCTGGAAGCCCCATGATTCTGTGCGGGAATCTCGGATGATCATCGATCGGCTTTTTCGAACCAACGTTACATGGGCGCTGGTTGACCGCGTCACCGGCAGGGTGATCGGCAGCATCGGCCTGGAGCCGGATAAGTTCCGGACGAACATCCGCAGCCGGGAGCTGGGGTATTCCCTGGCGGAAGAATACTGGGGTCGGGGACTGATGACCGAGGCAGCCCGGCGGGTGATCCGCTATTCCTTTGAAGAGATGAAACTGGAAGCGCTGATGATCCGCACCGGCAGCGGCAACCACCGAAGCCAGAGCGTCATCGGTAAGTGCGGCTTTGCGTTCGAAGGAACGCTGCGCAGGGCCAGCCGGATCTTTGACGGAACGGTTCGGGACGCCCGGGTCTACTCCATGCTGCGGGAGGAATACGAAGAGCGATGCGCGGCCGAGCTGGTGGAGGAAACGGAGGATCCCGCCGCGCCGGTCGAATAGCCTTGAACGGGATGGGGAAATGTGTTAACATGGGTAAGTCTGCGGAAAGCTTCATGAGACGGGCGCTGGCTGAAGCGAAAAAAGCGGAGACGCTGGGCGAGGTTCCCGTAGGCGCGGTGATCGTCCATGACGGCCGGGTTATCGCCAGAGGACATAATCGGACGCAGACGGATCGGGATCCCACTGCTCACGCAGAGATGATCGCTATCCGTGAAGCGGCGAAGGTTCTCGGCGGATGGCGGCTTCCCGACTGTGTCATGTTTGTGACCCTGGAGCCCTGCAGCATGTGTGCGGGCGCCATCGTCTGGTCACGGATTGACCGGCTGATCATTGGCGCCATGGATCCGAAGGCCGGAGCCTGCGGATCCGTGTTCAATATTCCGCAGGAACGGAAGCTGAACCATTACACACAGATTGAAACAGGACTGCTGGCGGATGAATGCGGCGGCCTGCTGAAGGCATTCTTCCGGGAACGGAGAAAGCAGAACAATACCGATAAATCGGAGGATACAAGGGAATGAAAAGAGTAAGTGCGTTGGTTCTAGCGATGTTCACAGCGATTGCCATCATGGCACCGGTATGTTTGGCAGCGCCCGCGGATACTTCGGCGGTTGATCCGGGCTTTGCCATCGTCTCCTCTTCGCCTAAAGACGGCGATGAGGGCGTCGCGGTAGACAACTTCAGTGTGAAGATCTACTTCAGCAAGGAGATGATGCCGAAGAGTGCGGCCGTCCGCAAAAGCAACGCAAGCCAGTTCACCCTGATCGACGAGGACGGCAAGAAGATCCCTCTCAAGGTCTATTACAGCGAAAAGGAAAAGAAGCGCGGCCTGATGATGGTGGCGGCGGACTACACCGACAACAACAAAAAGAACGTCCAGATCAAGGGCGCTTCCGGGTATACTCTGACCATTGGCGATAAGTTGCAGGCAACGGATGGAACCAGGTATAACCAGACCACGAAGATCCAGGTAACCACGCTGAACCAGCAGAGGTCCATGATCGTCTATATGCTTCTCATGGTTGCCATGATGGGCGGCATGGTCTTCTTCACCGTCCGCAGCACGAAGAAAGCGGAGGAAAAGAAAAAGGAGGAGATGAACACCAGGGGCACGAATCCATATAAGGAAGCGAAGAAGACCGGCAAGTCCGTGGAGGAAATCGTCGCGAAGAATCAGAAAAAGAAAAACAAGCAGGAAGAGGCCAGGGCGAAGCAGCGGGAAAGAGAAGCTGCGCTGGAGGTGGAAATCCTGGAGCGGATGCGCCGGGAAAAGAACAAGCGGGTTAAGGCTCCGGCTCCCATATCTGCTGTGGGCAGCACCTATAAGGTGAAGGTGAAAACAACGGAGACAGAACCGAAGAAGACCAGCAAGGGAACAACGAATCCGAAGAACAAGTCGGGCAAAAGGAAAAACGCCGGAAAGAAAAAAGGCAGGAAGAAATAGGTAAAACAGACTGCGGCATTGATCACGGGGATTGATGCCGCACTTTTTTCAGGAGGCGGCTATGGAAACGGACAATCAGCGAATTGAAATCAGGGCATACGCCAAGATCAACCTCTGCCTGGATGTGCAGGGCGTCCTGGAGAACGGGTATCATCAGGTAGCCATGGTCATGCAGCAGATTCTGCTCTGCGATGATGTCCTGCTGCGATGGGTGCCCGATGAAACGGCAGACGGCGTGGTCATCAGCATGGGAACCAACCGGCCTTGGCTGCCGACGGACCGGCGGAACCTGGCCTGGCAGGCGGCGGAGCTCATGGCGCAGACCTATGCGTCGGGCGTTTGCGGGATACTGCGCATCGACATCAAAAAGCGGATTCCCGTAGCCGCCGGGTTGGCCGGCGGGAGCAGCAACTGCGCGGCGGTGATTCACGGGTTGAACCGGATCTGGGATCTGGGTCTTTCCGTGAAGGAACTGTGCGAAGCCGGCGCGCGGCTGGGTTCCGATGTGCCTTTCTGCGTCATGGGGCAGGCGGCGGCGGATCCCGTGCTCAATGTTGCCTTTGTCGACGATCCTCTGGCCTGCCACTGCGCTGTCGCCACCGGTAGAGGCACGGATCTGGAGCCGGTGCCGGGGCTGAACAGTTATCTGGTTCTGTCCAAGCCGCCCATCAGCGTGTCGACAGCGGAAGCGTACCGGGGAGTGGACGAGGAGGAGATCGCCGGACGTCCGGATATCCCGGAAATGGTCCGCGGTCTGCGGAAAAAAGATTCGACGCTGATCCAAAAAAATATGGTCAATGTACTTGAAAATTATACGCTGAAGCGGTATCCTGTAGCCATGTATACAAAGAACAAAATGCAAAAGGAGTGCAACTGTGACGCGCTGCTGATGAGCGGCAGTGGGCCGACGGTTTTCGGTCTGTGTGCGGATAGGGAAGGGGCGAAGGCCGCCTGCCGGGTGATGAAGGAAATCAACCGGGAAAGCTTCTGGACGCGAACGACCGTCTGACGGGAGGACAGGATATGCTGAATTTTGATATACAGAACCACAAGCCTCTTCGGGAGATGGTTTACGAGGAACTGAAGATGCAGATTCTGACCGGCGGCATCGTTCCGGGAACCCGGATGATGGAAGTGGACCTGGCCAAGGAAATGGGCGTCAGTCGGACGCCGATCCGGGAGGCCATCCGCAAGCTGGAGAAGGAAGGTCTGGTGACCATCGAGCCCCGCAGGGGAGCTTACGCGTCCATGATCTCCACCGAGGACATGGTGGAAATTCTGGAGGTTCGTCAGGATCTGGAGGGCCTGGCTGCCTATCTGGCCGCGGCCCGCATGACGGATAAGCAGATGAAGGAACTGAAGGACATCGCCGAAAAATACAATAAGGCCGTGACGGAAGGAAGCATGAAGGACATGATTCAGCATGACACGAAATTCCACCGGCTGATTGTGGACTCCTGCAATAACAAGATTCTCGTCCATATGATCGAGCAGCTGCAGGAACTGGTTCTGCGTTTCCGCTACATTTACTACGACAATTTCCGCAGAGCGGAAAACATGCCTGAGGAGCACCGGGAAATCATGGAGGCCATCGTCAGCGGCAACGCGGACCGCGCCAGACGGGCGGCGGACGTGCACATCTGTCGGCTGAAGCAGCTGGTTATTGAGGAAGGCGTGAAGCAGGGCAAAGCCTGACGACCGGATAAGCAAAGCCGAATCCGAAGAGAGCGGCATGACGACAAAGCGGAGCTGCGGCCCCGCTTTTTTCACAGGAGAAGACGAAAGAACGACACATGATTTCAGATATCATCACCGCAGCATTGATCGTGATCCCCATGGGGATGGGCATGGCCAGGGGCGTGGCCTACATTGCAGTCAGGGCTCCTTCCTGCTGAATCCCGTGGTGACCCGTCTGCTGACCGAAAGCCCGCTGGGCAACACCGTGTATGACGCGGTGGAGGACAAACTCAGCGGACCGGCACAGGGGGTGAACGGCGCAACCGAAGGGCTGCCCCAGATCATCAGCGGCGGGATCAACGCCGCGGTGCAGGACGCGACGGATCAGATGGTGCACATTGTCGGTGGCTTCATCCTCTCGGTGATCGCCTTCCTGCTGGTGGTTGTCCTGGTCCGGATTCTGGCCGGGATTCTGATCCGCATCACGTCCCGCCGGCGGGGCAAAGACTGTCGGATTCCCATCATCAGCCGGCTGAACAAATTCGGCGGCCTTCTGATCGGCGGCATCGAGGGACTTATGCTGGCCTTCCTGTTTCTGGCGGCCCTGATTCCCATTATGAGCATAGCTTCGCCGGAGACGGCGGAATCCATCGCCGACGGCCTGCGGTATTCCTATCTGGCGGGCTCGCTTTACGACGGAAACTTCCTGCTGATCCTGACCACGGGCCGGTAAAGATAAAGGAGGCAAAGGATGAGCAATTACGCAAAACTGCAGAACGGAAGCGACATTCGCGGCGTTGCCTGTGAAGGCATCCCGGGGCAGACGCCGAACCTGACGCTGGAGGCGGCCGGTGACATCGCCCGGGGATTTCTCGCTTGGCTGTGCCGGAAGACCGGCAGGCGTCCGGAGAATCTGAAACTGGCTGTGGGCCGCGACCCCCGGATTACGGGAAAAGATCTTCTGGCCGCGCTGATGCGGGGCTTCGGCCCCTGGGGAGTTCGTGTATTGGACTGCGGCCTGGCCTCCACGCCGGCCATGTTCATGGCAACGGTCTTCTCGGATTTTTCCTGCGACGGAACCATCATGATCACCGCTAGCCACCTGCCCTTTAATCGGAACGGGTTTAAGTTCTTCACCCCCGCCGGCGGGCTGAACAAAGAGGATATTCAGGCGATTCTTGCCTTTGCGGAGGATCCGGCAAAGGCGGCGGAAGTTTTGGGCGAACTGGCGGGCGGCGCGGATGCGGTATTCGCTGGATCGGATCAGGCCGTCTTTACCGCTGAGCCGGCGGACATCATCACCCCCTACGCCGCATTTCTGCGGGAACTGATCATCCGCGGCGCGGGTTTGGGCGAGCGTCCGCTGGAAGGCATGACGATCACGGTGGATGCCGGGAATGGCGCAGGCGGGTTTTACGCGAGGAAGGTTCTGGAACCCCTGGGGGCGGACATCGGCTCCAGTCAGTTCCTGGATCCCGACGGCATGTTCCCCCATCATGCGCCGAACCCGGAGGACAGGGCGGCCATGGAATCTATTTCGGCGAAAACTCTGGAGGCCGGCGCGGATCTGGGTCTGATCTTTGACACCGACGTGGACCGGTCGGCAGCGGTGGACAGCCACGGCCGGGAGATTGCCCGCAACGGCATCATCGCCATGGCGGCGGCGCTGGTGGCAGAGGATCATCCGGGCACAACCGTGGTTACCGACAGCATTACCAGTCGGCAGCTCACCGAGTTTCTGGAGAAGAAGCTGAAGCTGAAGCATTTTCGCTATCGCCGCGGCTACCGGAATGTGATCAACAAAGCCCTCGAACTGAACGGGGAGGGCATCGACAGCCAGCTGGCGATTGAGACCTCGGGCCACGCGGCGCTAAAGGAAAACTATTTCCTCGATGATGGTGCCTATCTGGCGACGAAGATCGTCATCAAGGCAGCCCGTCTTCACACGGAGGGCAAGGCCATTGACAGCGTGATCGAGGATCTGAAGGAGCCCGCCGACGAGCAGGAGATCCGGATCCCTATCCAAGCGGAGGACTTTGCTGCCTGCGGGAGCAAGGTGCTGATGGATTTGGAAGAGTACGTGAAGGAGACCGACGGTCTTTCTCTGGAAAAGCCCAATTACGAAGGCGTGCGGATCAATTTCCCCAAAGGCTGGTGTCTGCTGCGCAAGTCTCTGCACGATCCGCTTCTGCCCATGAATATCGCCTCCGACGTGCCGGGCGGCTGCGAGGAGATCCGGAAGGTGATGGCCCGGTTCCTGTTGCAGTATGAAGAACTGGACCGGAGCGTGCTGAAGTAAGCGGCCGTCTGGCGCGGAAACGCAACGGCGGCGCGCAGATAGGAAGCTTCGGAATCGGACAAAAGAAAAGGGGAGAGAAACATGGACAAGTATGCGGTAAGCTGTGCAGGTATGAAGGAACTGGAGAAAATGACCGACAAGGCCGGCCTCTCCTATTATTACATGATGGAAAACGCCGGTACCATCGCAGCCAATCGGATCGTTGAAATTACAATAGCATCGCCTATTAACGATGCAAATTCGTGCGGTTCCGGCGGAGCGTGCAGGCTGTATCCCTGGGCGCTGGACCGTCCCCTTCGGGCGAGGGTCTACTGTGGCAAAGGCAACAACGGCGGTGACGGATTCGTGGTGGCCCGGCTGCTTGCCGAAGGAGGCTGGGACGTGCAGATCGTCCTGGTGGACGGTGTGCCGGTGACTCCCGATGCGGTGGAGAACTATACGCTGGCCCGGGCGATGGGGATTCCCGGCTGCGAGCCGGCAGAAGCGGTAGCGTCTGCTTTCGGGGAGGCTGCTGCGGCAGGGGGCGTCCCCGATGCTGTTGTGGACGCAATCTACGGCACGGGCTTTTACGGTCAGCTTCGCTCCGCCGGTGCGGCGGCCGCGGAGGAGATTGCCAGGCTGCGCGAGAAGGGCGCGGTTGTCTTTGCGCTGGACATTCCCTCCGGCATGGGCGGCGATCTGACCGATGAGGCGGAGTTGGACAAAGGGTGCGTACGGGCGGATTACACGATCACCTTTCACGCGAAGAAACCGGTTCATCTGCAGGACTTTGCCGCGGACTACTGCGGCCGGATCATTGTGGCTGACATCGGCATCGTGGATCCGGACCGGCCGGGAGGGGAGAGCGCATTATCCCGCGGCGGATACGACTATACCGAGGGCGCGCCCCACGACTTCGACGATTTCGTTGCCGTGGTCGCAAAGCTTCGTGCGCCGGACGGCTGCGTGTGGGATCGGGCCCAGACCCACGAAACGCTGAAGAAATATCTGCGGGAAGAGACCCGGGAAACGCTGGAGGCGATTGACAGCGGAGATGATGCCAACCTGTGCGAGGAGCTGGGCGATGTGCTTCTGCAGATCGTGCTCCATGCGCAGATCGCCTCGGAAACCGGTCGCTTCACCATAGACGACGTGATTCAGGGTATTGCGGACAAGATGATTCGCCGCCACCCCTGGGTGTTCGGCGACGTGGAGGTCGGATCCATCGAAGAGAACGTCAGTCTCTGGGAGGAAATCAAAAGGAAGGAAAAGAACAGAGCAAATAAGCGCTGAGCCGTCCGGTATGAGCTTTCTGCAGGAAGTGCATGGACCTATAGGCCTATAGTCTGCCCAGAGAAGGAGTATAACGGCTTGGTGCGGTCGGGGGATTCGGAACGCCCGCCCGGGGCTGCGAGGCTGACCGAGGATCAGGCGCCGCTATTCCTTCGACTGGGGCAGCTGATCGTCCTTTGACGGGAGCTGGGCAACCAGAACGGCGGCGAACATAAGGACACAGCCGATGATCTCCCGTGTACCCATGGCTTCGCCCAGGAGCATGGCGCCGGCCAGTACGGCGAAGACCGATTCCAGGCAGAGAATCATGGATGCCAGCGTCGGATTGACCTCCGCCTGCGCGACCACCTGGAGCGTGTAGGCCACGCCGCAGGACATGACGCCGGCATAGAACAGCTGGAACCAGCCGGCCGTCAGATCGTGAAGGTCTGGCAGATTGAAGCCCAGCGCCGGATCGATGATGAACATCAGGATGCAGGACAGAGAGCCGGCGACGAAAAACTGAATGCAGGACATCTTGACGCCGTCCACCTTCGGTGAGAAATAGTCGATGCAAAGGATATGAAAGGCAAACATGACGGAACAGGCCAGGACGGTGATGTCGCCCTTGTTGATGCCGCCGAATCCGCCGTCCGCGGGGATACAGAGCAGATATAGCCCCACCGCCGATGCGGCAACGCAGGCCCAGAAGATGGGCCTGATTTTTTTCTTCAGAAACAGCCCGAACAGGGGAACCAGGATGACGTAGAGAGCCGTGATGAATCCGGTCTTGCCGGCAGTGGTGTAGTATATGCCTACCTGCTGGATGTTTCCGGCAGCCATCAGGCACAGTCCGCAGCAGATGCCGCCGATCCACAGAAGCTTCGTCTGCTTTTTCTTCGCCGCGGCCGCTTTCCCGGGCGTCATATC
>JAUNRL010000027.1 GCA_030535715.1 Bacillota bacterium | reverse complement strand
GGTACACCATCAGGGGCTCGAACCCTGGACACCCTGATTAAGAGTCAGGTGCTCTTCCAGCTGAGCTAATGGTGCCCGATTGCTATCTGCGAGAAGTAGTATACATGAGCAGGGGGGTCATTTCAACCGTTTTTTGAAAGAATCCGAAAAAAGCTGTCAAATTTTTTGCTGCTGCCCGGGAATGATTTCGGCAAAGACGGCGTTGCGTTTGCATAAAAACGTATAGATATTCACTGAATAAACACAGCCGGCCTGTGGTATGATAATGGCAGTATACCGGGTCGGTTTTTATGATCGGCTCAAGCCAACAAGGAGGTGCGTGAATGAGTATAGGCGTCCACAATTATTCTGACATCGGGAAACTGAACCGTGTGCTGATGCATCGGATCGATCGGGCGGTGGAAGGCATCGTGCCGGACAATCTCGAATCCATGCTTTTTGATGATATCCCGTATCTGAAGTCGGCTCAGAAGGAACACGACCGATATGTACAGGTGCTGGAGGAAAACGGCGTAGAGGTTCTCTTCTATGTCGATGAAACGGCAAAGGCAATTGCCGCCCCGGAGGTCAAAGCGACGTTTGTTCAGGATTTCCTGGAGAGCAGTGAGATCAAGTCGGAAGAGATCCGCGAGATCCTGACCGAGTATCTGTCGGAGATGGAACCGAAGCAGCTGGTGGAGACGGTCATTGCCGGCGTAAAAAAGTCCGATGTGAACCGAAAGGTCAAGGAGACGCTGGCGGATTACGTCTATGCGTCCAGTCTTTACTATATGACTCCCATGCCGAACCTGTATTTTTCCAAGGATCCGGCTGCGTGTATCGGCGGTGGCATCTGCGTCAATCACATGCGGACGAAAAACCGCCGCAGAGAATCCCTGCTGATGAAATACATCCATCTGTATAACCGGGATGTCGTGTCGGAGGGAACGCCCCTGTGGTATGAATTTGGTGGGCCGGAATCTCTGGAGGGCGGCGACATCATGATCCTGAACAGGGAGACGCTGATCATCGGCCTCAGTCAGAGAACCACGGCGCTGGGCATCCAGGCCCTGGCCAAAAGACTTCTGGGCGAGTCCGGATTCCGGCGCATCATCGTCTTTGATATTCCCAAGCGACGGGCATTCATGCATCTGGATACGGTCTTCACCATGATCGATTATGACAAGTTCACCATCCATAGTGAGATTCTGGATGCGGTGGGCATCTACGAGATCCATCTGACGAGGGACGGAGAGACCGAGTTCAACACGATCACCGATGCCATGGCGGATATGCTGAAAAAGATCCTCGGTGTGCCGGCGGTCAAGCTGATCCATGTGGGCGGCAATGATTCCATGGCGGCCCAGCGGGAGCAGTGGAACGACGGAACCAATACCCTGTGCATCGAGCCGGGAAAGATCATCACCTACGACCGGAACTACATCACCAACAGCGTGCTGGAGAGCAATGGGCTGGAGGTTATCACCATTCCCAGCGCCGAGCTGTCCAGAGGACGGGGCGGCCCGGGCTGCATGAGCTGCGCGGTGAACCGGGACGATCTGTAGAACCGGAATAATCGGCTGAAACGAAAAACATCCCTGAAGCGGCGTGCTTCGGGGACGTTTGGTTCTGGTGTTCCGTGACGGGCTCGAACCGCCGACCTATTGGTTGTGACCCAATCGCTCTCCCAGCTGAGCTAACGGAACACGAAAGATCTGCTTTTGCAGACGGTGACAACAGTATACCACGAAGGGGCGGGTGTAGCAATGAAAAAACCAAAAAACAATTTAGGAATATTCGCACAACTATTGCCATCGCTATGATCCTGAAGCCATAGAACAGTTCGATAGGTATCACGTGGTAAAGGAGATATAGGGAAAGATAGCAGACGAAGGTTGTCAGAGAATTCTCACGGATCTTCTGAAAGAGGAAAAGATAGAAGATCTGATCGAACACATACAGATCTATGCAGACAGTGTTGCGACAAATGATGAAAGTGATGATCGAGAGATCAAGGCCCAGAGATATCTGAGCAAACAAAAGGATAAACTCACTCGCTGCGATAATCGTAGAATCGAAATCCCGGAAGCACATCCATCAGCGAGCGTGAAATTTCTGATCGTCCTGGGACTCTCGAGAACCGCCAATCGGCGGCACACGCCCTACAGCTGTCTGCACCGCCGAGGCAGTCAGAAGCAGTCATCTTGGAGAAAAAAGAGATTTGCCAACGATTACTTGACACAAACAAATGCAACAAATTCGTTGAAACTGTCTGTGCGGTATGATAATATACAAATGTAAATTTATACTCGTCATCTGCACAGCTTTTGTATGGATGAGGATATAAATTTTCTCTGGAGAGTTCCGGATCGCCGGGCGCCGAAGGTGTACGCTGCAGGCTGGCAGAGCTGAGATGAGAACAGTCAGCGGTAATCTCTCAGGCAAAAGGACAGAGCGAATGATTTTTTCGATTTGTATGCTCTCCGGAAGTCGTTCATTACCATGTGATCGGCTTTTTCGTTTTTATTTTACGTCATTAGTATCATTTTTATCAGGAAAAGGAGAGATTCAAAATGGTCACACAATTTCTCGACACAGTCGATGGGATCGTATGGGGAATTCCTCTGATCGTTCTCATCATGGGTACCGGAATCCTGCTGACCTGCAGGCTGAAGGTTCTCCAGTTCAGAAAGCTGGGTAAAGCACTGAAGTACATGGTTCACAACGAAGAAGGAGGATCCGGTGAGGTTACCAGTTTCGGCGCGCTGGCTACGGCGCTGTCTGCGACCATCGGTACCGGAAACATCGTCGGCGTAGCGACGGCGGTCGTTGCCGGCGGCCCGGGCGCGCTGTTCTGGATGATCATCGCGGCCTGTTTCGGTATGGCGACCAAGTACGCGGAAGGCCTGCTGGCCATCAAGTATAGAATCAAAAAGGAAGATGGTTCCTATCTGGGCGGCCCTTTCTACTACATTGAAAAGGGCATGAAGGAAAGAACCGGTCACAACTGGAGATGGCTGGGCAAGCTGTTCGCTCTGTTCGGCGCGCTGGCCGGAGCCCTGGGTATCGGAACCATCACCCAGGTCAACGGTATCGCGAATGCGGCGAAATCCTTCTTTGACCCCAACGAAGAGCATCTGGTGCATATTCTTGGCGGAGACCACTCCATTGCGGTTGTGATCACGGCCATCGTGGTTGCGGCGCTGGCGGCGCTGGTTATCATCGGCGGCATCAAGAGAATCGCTTCGGTTACGACGGTGGTCGTTCCCTTCATGGCGATCGCTTACGTCATCGTCTGCCTTTGCATCATCATTTATCACATTGCGGACATCCCGTGGGCTATCGGTATGATCGTCAAGGCGGCCTTCAGTCCGTCGGCGATTACCGGCGGCGTGGTCGGCACCATGTTCATCGCTCTGCAGAAGGGCGTTGCCCGGGGCATCTTCTCCAACGAAGCGGGCCTGGGTTCTGCGCCTATCGCGGCGGCTGCCGCGCAGACGCATGAGTGCGTCCGTCAGGGTCTGGTCACCATGACTGGTACCTTCATCGATACCATTTGCATCTGCACGATGACCGGCCTGACCATCATGGTCTCCGGCGCATGGGAGACGGCAAATCAGATGAACATCGCCGGCGGCATCCTAGAAGGCGGAGACGCGGTAGTTGACGGTGCAGCGCTGACCCAGTTGGCCTTCGGAATGGGCCTGCCCTGGTCCCAGTCCGCAGGCGCATTCGTCGTCATGACGGCGCTGGCATTCTTCGCTTTCACCACCATCCTCGGATGGGACTACTACGCGGAGCGCTGCTTCGATTATCTGACCAACGGCAACAAGGCAGCCATCCAGTTCTATCGATGGGTATACATCTTCGCGGTTCTGATCGGCCCCTTCCTGACCCTGAGTCAGGTATGGACCATCGCGGATATTTTCAACGCGCTGATGGCAGCGCCGAACCTGGTCGCACTGGTTGTACTCAGCGGCATCATCGCCATGGAAACCAAGGACTTCTTCCGGAGACTGGATTCCGGCGAATATCAGGAGAATCTGAGCTTCCACATCCGGAACTGAGGAAGCCCGTCGGGCAAAGGATTGCCTTGGCAAAGGCAATCCCGTATGTGGGAACATCCCGCGGAAACAGAAAACCGGGACTGTCGTACGGAATATCCGTGCGGCAGTTTTTTCTTGGCAAAAACCACAAGATGTAGTACAATCAGATTTGTGGTTAGGAAAATTGTGGAAATGGTTTCGGCCAGAAGGTTGGGAGGAACAGTATGAAATGCCCCTATTGTGGGAATGAAGACAGCAAGGTCATTGATTCCAGACATACAGAGGACGGCCGGGCGATCCGGCGCCGGAGAGAGTGCGAGTCCTGCGGAAGACGGTTCACCACCTACGAGAAGGTCGAAGAGATGATCCTGATGGTCATTAAGAAGGATGGGAGCCGTCAGGCTTTTGACCGGAACAAACTGCTCAACGGCATCGTCAGAGCCTGCGAGAAACGGCCGGTCTCCGTATCCGATATGGAGAGGATCGTCAACGATATTGAGCGCGGACTCAACAACATGATGGAGAAGGAAGTGGAGAGTACCTTCATCGGCGAACTGGTCATGGAGCAGCTCCGGGATCTGGATGAGGTGGCCTACGTTCGGTTCGCCTCCGTTTACCGGCAGTTCACCGATGTCAACACCTTCGTGCAGGAGGTGGAGCGTCTGTTGACTACGAGGAAGAAAGCCTGATCGAACAGAGGAATACGCAATGAAAGACAAAATCTTCCGCATTGCCATCGATGGGCCAAGCGGCGCGGGCAAGAGCACCATCGCCAAAGCCGTGGCAAAAAAACTGAACATCGACTATATTGATACGGGCGCCATGTACCGGGCCATCGGATACAAGATGTCCGTTTGCGGCGTCTATCCGGAGGACCTGGAGGCCGTAAACACCGTGCTGGCTGTAACGGACATCGACTTTACCGATGGCTGCATCTATCTGGACGGCCGGGATGTCAGCGATCACATTCGGACACCGGAAATGTCCATGATGGCTTCGATCTGCTCAACGCTTCCGGCGGTGAGGAAAAAGCTGGTGGAGATCCAGCGGGCCATGGCTGAACGAAAGAGCGTGATCATGGACGGCCGGGATATCGGCACCAACGTTCTGACGGATGCGGAAGTCAAGATCTACCTGACTGCCTCCGATGAAGAGCGGGCACAGCGCCGCTTCCTGGAACTCCGGGACCCCCAGACCTACGAAGAAGTGCTGGAGGACATCCGCCAGCGGGACCGCAACGACATGACCCGTAAACTGAATCCCCTGTGCAGGGCGGAAGATGCTGTAGAACTGGACACCACCGGCATGAGCATCGACCAGGTGGTTGAGCGGGTGCTGGAGATCGCAGCCCATAAGACGGCATAGCCCTGACCCGCGCTGAACGGCAGAACTGAAGAGTACAGAAGAGAAGCTCCGGACAACGCAGTTTGCCCGGAGTTTTTTGTTGGAGAAACGGTTTCGCGATAGGGAAACGGATTTGCGGTTGCTTTGTTGGCGACGGCGTGGTATGATAGATGGAAATATATGGAAACCATTCGATTCGCCGATGGTGACGGAGGCAGATCGAGCCATCCGTATGATCGGCGGGAGCAGGTCACGGGGAGGACAATATGAAACTGAACGAGCTGCCGGCCTGGGAAAAGCCGAGAGAGAAACTGCTGCGAGAGGGCAGGGAGAGACTGTCCACTGCGGAGATTCTGGCGATTCTGCTGCGGACGGGAACGAAAAAGAAAACCGTTATGGATCTTGCCGGAGAGATTCTCTCCATGGACAGGACGGGGGTGCGTTTCCTGGCGGACTGTACGCCGGAGGAACTGCGGCGGATCAGCGGGATGGGGGATGCCAAGATCTGCGAACTGCTGGCTGCCGTGGAGCTGGGACGGCGGATCGCTTCCAGCCGGATGGAGACGCGGGGACGGATACGGTGTTCAGCGGATGTCGCTGACCGGTTCATGGAAAAGCTGCGCTATTACAAAAAGGAACACTTCATCTGCCTGCTGATCAATGCGGTCGGTGATGTCATCGAGGAGACGGAGGTTTCCATAGGCGATCTGTGCTCCTCGGCAGCCGGGCCGCGGGAGGTGTTCACCGCAGCCGTCCGAAGGAGCGCGGCCTCAGTGATCTTCCTGCATAACCATCCCTCCGGTGACCCCACGCCCAGCGATCAGGACATTCGGACAACCCGCCGGCTGCGGGAAGCCGGCGATCTTCTGGGCATTGAGGTGCTGGATCATATCGTCATCGGAGACGGACAATTCATCAGTATGGCGGCAGAAGGCATGCTGGGGTAAAAAGAGGAAAAACCGGAATATTTCTTCGGGGTCATCGGATACCGGACGGAAACCGAAGGAACACCAACATGGATAAACCGGTGAATTATCATAAGACATACTCTTCTAAGGACGTTGGTAATGGCATTGTTCGCAACGTTCGTTCCTGTCAAAACGGAGCTCGTCAGACGAAGCTCCGTTTTGAAATGCAAAGAGGAAAATGGCACCAGGATGATACCGGGATGATGTTATGAAGAATAATATGTACTCCGGTTGTCAGGAAAATAATGTAGTATAATATTTCGGGATAGAAAGTCAGGGAGGAACGATGAAAGCGATCTATGTGGATGACGAAAACTATATGCTGATTCGTTTTCAGATGGAGTGTGAAAGGATTCCGGAGGTTTATCTTGCCGGTTGCTTTGATGATCCGCTGGAGGCGCTTCGCTATGCGATGGATAACAGTATAGACGCGGCTTTTCTGGATGTATCCATGCCGAAGATGACCGGTTTTGAACTGGCTGACCGACTGCGGGAACTGTATCCGGGAATTGTTATTATCTATATCTCCGCATACGAAGAGCACATGGTGAAAGCGTTCAGGGAAAGTCACGCGGACTATTATCTTCTGAAGCCCTATTCCTCTGCGGATATAAAGGGAGTTCTGAAGCGCGCGCAGTTATTGTCCGTTCGACAGCGAAAAACGATTGTCATCGAGACCTTTGGGCGTTTCAGCGTGTACATTGACGGTAAACACATTAATTTCACAAGCAAGCGTGCGAAGGAAATCCTGGCGGTTCTTGTGGATCACCGGGGAACATCGGTCAGCACCAGGAGGCTCTGGAACATCATGTGGGAATACGAAGAATACGATCACGCAAGGGCAGCGAATCTGCGCCGCGCGATTCTCCGCCTTCGTGAAATCCTAGCAGATGCCGGGGTTGAGGATCTGGTCATAAGCACGAACGGAGAGTATCGGCTGAATACCGACATCGCGGACTGTGATTATTATCGTTTCCTGAATGAGGATCCAAAGGCAATCCAGGATTTTCACGGTGATTATATGGTGGACTACTCCTGGGCGGAGGAGACAACTGGAATGCTGATACGCATGTGTCCCCCGGATCACCGGTGCAATATGCGGGAGCAGGAATAGACGGAGGATGAGATGATCTTTTCCGAGCGAACGGCATGGCTGCAGAAAAAACTGCTGATCATTTTTTCTCTCGTTGCAGCGATATTGATCGGCGTGGTAATGGCCGAGTCGTTTATGCCGTCTGCGGTGAGGAATACCATTCTGAAAGAAGATACCCTCCGGATTACACCGGAGGAGTATACCATTGACCATTCCCGGAAGCACCCGCCAAAGATGGACACGGATTATCCATATGATGACTGCGCTCCCATCGAGCTTACCTTCACTCTTCCGAAAAATGATGAAGAACACACCTATGTGATGCTGTCCCATGTGCAGTCATGGGTCAGAATATGGGTTGCCGGTGAACGGATCTACTCTTATTTTCCGGAGAAAGGATCGAAGGCCGCCGAGACTCCGGTTTCCATTTTTCATCTGGCGGCGCTTCCCCATGATATGGACGGGAAAGAACTGCATATCGAAATAATCCCGTCGCTGAAAGAAACAGCAAATCGCTATCCGGTGGTCTATCTGGGAGACAAAGGCTCATTGGTTTTGGACGCCTTGCTGTTTTCTCTGCCGAAGGCATGTCTGACCGTTCTGCTGTTCATCCTCGCGATGATTATTCTGGTGATGACGTTCACTCCGCTGCTTCGCGAAAGACCGGAGGTCAGGCGGCAGGCAAGGTCGTTCGCCTTCCTGCTGATAGATATGTGCGGCTGGATCTTCATGGAAATCAGAATACGGCAGTTTATTTTTGATAACTATACGCTTTCGCTCTCCATTACGACCATCTGCTTTTTCCTGATCCCGGTTTTTTTTGCCTGCTTTATCGCGTGTTTCAATCTGTTTGCTTCGGGCAGACCGTTTCGTTACCTTATGCTGGCGGCTTGGGGACAGTTTTTCGCCTTCGCCGCAGGATTTCTGATGGGCATACGCCCGTACCGAATGCAGCCGATGATGTGGACTGTGTCGGCGTTGCTTTTGATCTACGTAACCTATAAAATCGTCTGCGCACTCCGTTCCCATTCTCTTCCCAAAGAACTCGGCCGGGTCTGCAGAAGCATGTGCTGGCTTCCGATTGGTTTTTTTGCTGAGCTGATTCAGTATTTCTTTATCAACATGAGCCAGAGCGGCGTGTTTATTCTGCTTTTTCTGATCGGCTTCAGTGTTCAGTACAGTTATATGCTGATCCGCGACGTTGTGGAGGAAAGCAGAGAGTCGATCCGCGAGAAGGATGAATTGCGTCTCGAACTGGAACATGAGCGGGTCCGCGGCATGATGGTACAGATGAATCCGCATTTTCTCTACAATGCGCTGACGGCCATACAGGCTATCATCAAAATCAATCCTGACTATGCGTACAATCTGATTTATGACTTCTCCGTGCATTTGCGGGGAACAATTAAAGCGCTGTCGGTGGAGAAGATCTCTTTTCGGGAAGAACTTCAGAACGTACAGGCTTATCTGAACATCGAGAAGATGCGGTTCGAAAAACGTCTGCGGGTTGAATACGATATCCAGTATGATGATTTCGATGTGATTCCTCTCTGTGTACAGCCGTTGGCGGAGAATGCCAGCCGGCATGGGATATTTCCCCGTGGTCCGGAGGGCGGAACGCTGACAATCTGCAGTTTTGCCGAACCGGACGCGTACATTATTCAGGTTGTCGACGACGGCGTCGGATTCGACGCGGAGATGTATTTCGCGGAGGAGTCCTACGGGAAGCACATCGGCATATCCAATCTTTCGTTCCGTCTGAAGAAAGTGATGAACGCGGAAATCCTCTTTGACAGCGTTCCCGGCGAAGGGACGATTGCAACAATTCGTATTCCCCGATAATCTACTGGTTGTTTCACATTTTTTCTCCGAAAATGATACCGGGATGAAACCGGCAGCACGCCGATTGAACCATGCAAAGCGTTATCATGGTTTTAGTGTATAGCATTCTTCTTCTATTTCATCGGTAGTGCATACATCACTCTGCAGACCGCCTTTAACACATGGGCGGTCTGTCACATGAAAGGAGGTTATCCCGGTATGAAAATGACAACGAAAGGGAGATATGCTCTTCGTATTATGCTGGATATCGCGCAGCAGGAGACGGATCTGACGCCGCTCAATGAGGTTTCCAGGAGACAGAACATTACCCCGAGATATACGGAACGGCTCAGTCGTTTTCTTTCGCGTTCCGGTCTGATCAAAGGAGTGAGGGGACGAAAGGGTGGAGTGTGTCTTACCCGCTCTCCCCGGGAATACACGATCTGGGAGATCCTTCTTTCCGCAGATGAGGACATGTCTATCACACCCTGCGCGAACGGACGGAATGATTCCTGCAGAAAAATGAAAGGCTGTCATGCCTGCGCGCTCTGGCGGGGATACTATCATGAGATGGAAAAATACTTTTCCGGGATCACCCTGCAGGATCTGATCGACAGAGAACAGGCATAGCGATACATCTATCTGGGTTACAGGAAGGGGCTTATGCAATCCGGACATACGCAAAAAAACGTTCATTTATCCGGAAACACTTGACGGGAGGAATAATTGTGGCAAAATAGAGAGCGGACGTTATTTCTGTAGGAGAGTCCTGGACGGTATGGATAAAGTCATTCTGGTGACATCGGGAAAAGGCGGAACAGGGAAAACCATGTTTTCCGTGAACCTGGGCGTGACCCTGGCGGATCTGGGGCGGCGCGTGCTGCTGATCGATATGGATCTGGGCATGCGCAACATGGATCTGTATCTGGGCATGGAGAACCGGGTGGTGTTCAATATCATGGATGTCATGACCGGAGTCTGCCGGTTGAACAAGGCCATCCTCAGGGTGCATGGATTCCAGTCACTCTATTTTATGGCCGCATCCCCCCGAAGAGGAGATGTCCGTCTGACTGCGGAGAGCATGATTGCGCTCTGCGAAATCCTGGAGAGATACTTTGACCACATCATCATCGATACCGGAGCGGGTATCCATGATCTTCTGGATGCATCCGCAGCGTCGGCCGGAACGGCTGTTATCGTCACCGAACCGGAGATTGCCGCCCTGCGGGATGCGGATACGGTCAATGCTCATCTGAACGAACGGGGCCTGTCGGATACCTGCATGGTGATTAACCGGATGGATCTGGATCTGGTTCGTGCCGGCGTACTTCCGGATGTAGAATCCATTATCGACAGCACCATGACGCCGGTGGTCGGTATCATCCCGGAGGACCGCGGCATCCGTGTGTCTACCAGCCGGGGGCTTCCCATTGCCGGCGAAATCAAGAATGAGGATATCCGGGGGATATTCCGAACCATTGCCGGAAGAATTCTGCCGGTACAGGGCAACTGACGGCGAACATCTGGCTGTACCGGGGCTGCCCCAAAGGCAACGGCTGATCGCGGCGGCGGCCGAATCTTTATGGATCTTTATTCAATCCTTCATTCCCATTTTTT
>JAUNRL010000177.1 GCA_030535715.1 Bacillota bacterium | reverse complement strand
CGCAAATCATCGGGCTTGAGCGCTGAACCGGCGGACGTCTTCCCGTCGAATTGCGGTATAGGCGTTGAATTCCGCCGGCAGGAGGTGTATACTGGAAGCCGAAAGAAATCTAAACATAAGGAGGTGTCTTCATGGGAAGGCATGGAACGATAGCGGGAAGAAAGGCTGCGCAGGATTCCAAGCGCGCGGCCATGTTTACGAAGTACGGCCGGCAGATTATCGTGGCGGCCAAGGCCGGCGGTGATCCGGATTACAACGCGACTCTGCGGGTGGCCATCGAAAAGGCCAAGGCCATCGGTATGCCCAACGAGAACATCAAGCGTGCCATCAAGAAGGGTTCCGGCGAGCTGGAAGGCGAAACCTACGAAGAGCTGACCTTTGAAGGATACGGCATCGGCGGCGTGGCGGTCATTGTGGAAGCGCTGACGGACAACAAAAACCGGACGACGGCGGCGGTGCGGTCCACCTTTGACAAGCACGGCGGCAATCTGGGTTCTCAGGGCTGCGTATCCTATATGTTCTCCCGCAAGGGCGTTCTTCTCATCGAAAAGACCGATGAGATCGATGAGGATGAGCTGATGGAAGTGGCGCTGGAAGCCGGCGCGGACGATATGATCGTCAATGAGGACAGCTTCGAAATACTCACCGAACCTTCCGCTTACACGGATGTGCACGGCGCGCTGACCGACGCGGGGTATGAATTCGTCGAATCCGAGATTGAGTTCGTTCCTTCCATGGAGGCGGCGCCGAAGAACGACGGGGATTTGAAGCAGCTGAAGAAGATGATCGACATTCTGGAGGATAACGACGACGTCCAGAAGGTGCACCACAACTGCAGCGTTGATCTGGAGAGCATCGGCTGATTCCGGTTTTATCCAAAGGCAACACCGTTGACTTCCTGGAGTGTTTGTAAAGGGGACTGTGTAATTCACCCTACATAGAATTCCAGGGATGCCGAAGTCCGGTCGGCCAAGTGAGACCCACGTCATGGTGGGGACACGGAGGCCGGCGGCAGGCAACCCACCTATCCGACGATAGGGCGTGAATTATTCTCCCTGAACGGCACTTCGGGTTTTTGATTTTTACCTGGGAGGAATATTCATGGCAAAAAAACAGTTTAAGGCAGAATCCAAACGTCTTCTGGATCTGATGATCAATTCCATCTACACCCATAAGGAGATTTTCCTGCGGGAACTGATTTCCAACGGCAGCGATGCCATCGACAAGCTCTACTATGAGAGCCTGTCGGAGGGGAAAACGGGGCTTTCCCGGGACTCCTTCCGAATATTGCTGGAGCCGGACAGGGAAGCGGGAACTCTGCGCATCACCGATAACGGCATGGGCATGAACCGGGAGGAACTGGAGAAAAACTTGGGCACTATCGCACGGAGCGGATCACTGGATTTCAAAGCGCAGATGGAAGCGGGGAAAGAAGGGAACATCGACATTATCGGCCAGTTCGGCGTAGGCTTCTATTCCGCGTTCATGGTCAGCGAGAAGGTCACCGTGATTTCACGGGCCTACGGGGAGGAACAGGCCTGGATCTGGGAGTCCTCCGGCGCCGACGGTTATACGATCAAAGAGGCAGAGAAGGATGACGTCGGCACTGCGGTGATCCTGAAGTTGAAAGAAGATACGGAAGAGGAAAACTACAGCCGGTTCCTGGAGGAATACATCCTCCGCGGCCTGGTGAAGAAGTACTCCGACTACATCCGCTACCCGATCCAGATGATGGTGGAAAAGTCCCGGCCGAAGGAGACACCGAAGGGCGGGGATGATGCGGATGAGGCACCGGAATATGAAACCTGGCAAGAACTGGAAACGCTGAATTCCATGGTGCCGCTGTGGAAAAAGCAGAAGAGCGATCTGACCGATGAGGACTACAACCGGTTCTATAAAGAGAAGTACTACGATATGCGCGATCCGGTCCGGGTTATCCACACCAATGTGGAAGGTGTGGTCAGCTACACGGCTCTGCTGTTTGTGCCCGGCCAGGCGCCCTTTGATTACTATTCCAAGGACTTTGAGAAGGGATTGACCCTGTACTCTTCCGGCGTCATGATTATGGAGAAGTGCCCGGATCTGTTGCCGGATCACTATAGTTTCATCCGCGGCCTGGTGGATTCCCAGGACCTGTCCCTGAACATTTCCCGGGAAATGCTCCAGCATGACCGCCAGCTGAAGGCCATCGCCCAGCGACTGGAAAAGAAGATTCACGCTGAACTGCTGGAGATGCTCCATCAGGATCGGGAAAAGTACGCGGAATTCTTCCGTCACTTCGGCCTGCAGCTGAAGTTCGGCGTCTACGACCGGTTCGGCATGAGCAAGGATCAGCTGAAGGATCTTCTGATCTACCATTCCTCCACGGAAGAGGGCATGGTCACGCTGTCCGAGTATGTGAGCCGGATGAAGG
>JAUNRL010000026.1 GCA_030535715.1 Bacillota bacterium | reverse complement strand
AACGTCCTGGAGCGCATCCACAACAAACCAGGCGACCACATCCTCTTCATGTCCGAAACCAGGCCCTGCCTCTGGGGCAACCTGAAATACATCGACGCCCGGATCAAAGAGCGTGGTCTGGATAAGGACTACCACCTGGACTACTCCCTGCGGGTCGCCGTCGGGAAGAACAACAGCACGGGCAGCTGGTTGAAAACCATCCGGCTCCTGGCCAGACAGGACATCATCTTTGTTGATGACTTCGTCCCCATCTTCAGCTTCCTGAAGCTCAGCCCTCGCACGAAGCTGATCCAGGTCTGGCACGCCGGCGAAGGCTTCAAATCCGTCGGCTTCAGCCGCTTCGGCACCTACTACTCCCAGCACCCTTGCCAGAGCTGCCATAAGCGCTACGACTACGCCATCACCGGCTCCGAACGTCTGGCGGAGATCTACAGCGAAGTCTTCGGCATCCCCCGCGACCGGGTGCTTCCCCTGGGCATGGCCCGCCTGGACGGCTTCCTAGATGAGGAGACCGTCGCCGCCATGCGAAAGGACTTCTATGACCGCCGGCCCGCCTGCGCGGGAAAGAATCTCATTCTCTTCTGCCCCACCTTCCGCGGGCCCAACCAGGCGAAGGCCTATTACGACTACGACGAACTGGATCTGCAGCAGATCTACGACTTCTGCGGTGACGAATACATCTGGGCATTCAAGATGCATCCCTTCGTCAGCCGGCGCCCGGAGATCCCGCCGGAATACGCCGGTCGCATCATCGACCTGAGCGACAGCGAAAACATCAATAACCTGTATTATGTCACCGACATCATGATCACGGACTACTCCTCCGCCTACTACGAATTCGCCCTGCTGGGCCGGCCGATCCTGTTCTTCACCTACGACCGGGCGGTCTACGAAATCGTCCGCGGCGTCCATAAAAAAATCAAAGACACCGCACCCGGCAAGGTGTGCGATACCTTTGATGAACTCATGACGGCCCTGAAGACCGGCGATGTGGAGACCCTGACCGGCCTGTACAACTTCGGCGACTACGACGGCCATGCCGCCGACCGCATCATCGACCGGATCATTACAAAACCAACCCCGGCTTAGGCCAGCTACTTCATATCCATCCCCAGCGCGTCGATCGTCTCCCGATACTCCAACATAGCCTTGAAGATGTACAGATCCTCCGGCGTGGTTACCTTGATGTTGCTGCGCGGGCCTTCGACAATGGTCACCTCCCCACCCAGCCGCTTCATCAGCGTGCAGTTATCCACGATGCCCCGGTAATCCGGGTGCTCGATCCGGATATGATCATGAGCCTTCACCAGTTCGCCCAGCCTGAACCCCTGAGGCGCCTGGGCCGTGAAGCACAGGGACCGCTCCGGCGTCTCCGCTACCGTCTGTCCGTCCCGGCTGATGACCGGTGTCTCAAACAGGGGCGTGCACACCGCCGTGGATCCCTTCTTGCGCACCGTCTCAATGACCCGGCTGACCAGCTTCCGGGTCACGAAGGGCCTGACCCCGTCGTGCACCAGCACCACCGCATCGTCTCCGTTATGGGCCTTCGCTGCCATAAGCCCGTGATAAATCGACCCCATGGCCGTGCTTCCGCCCGGCACGATCTCCTCACCTTGCTGATATCATAGCGACGGATCATCCGCTTCAGCGGCTCCATGTAATCCTCCTTGCAGGGGATGATGATCTCATCCACTTCCGGATGCAACTCAAAAATCTCCAGCGTATGAATGATGATGGGCTTGCCGATCACCTCCAGGAACTGCTTGGGCTTTCCTGCGCCCATGCGCACGCCGCTTCCTCCGGCAAATATGACTGCAATTACCTTTTTCATCGTATTCTTTCCTTTCCTTCGCTTCAGGCCTCGCTATCTCCACCACCTGATTCCCGAATTTCAGTCGGAATTCCCGTACAGGCTCCCCGATATGGGACTGGAGGGTGATCGTCAGGCCCCCACTTCAGTCCCGTTACCGTAATGTATTCTTCCCTGCGTTCGCTCATGCTTTCTTCATCCTCTCCGCATCATATTCCGAAGTACTCCGCAATCCGCCGGCTAAAGCCTTCGGTACAGGTATGCATCTCGGGCAGAATCCGCGCCCGGTCCGCCGCGTAAGGGTCCGCACCCTCCGCCACGTCCCGAACAAAGGCAAGCAGATCCTCCATGGAGTAAATATGATGCCCCGGCATATAATCCTTCACATTGGCAAAGGACCAGCCCCGGGCGTCCTCATACCGGTCGAAGTCATCCAGGGTGTAGCCGATGGGCTTATCCAGCAGCATATAGTCGATGGCTGTGGAGGAATAGTCGGTGAGCAGCGCGTCGGTGCTGGCCAGCATCTCATACAGGTCGGCGTTGCCTTTGCGCAGGTCGTCCCCCTCCAGGAAGAGGACGTGATCCATGCCCTCCTTCGGCAGATCATAGATCACCTGCAGATGATGCTTCTTGATGATCAGCAGCACACCCTGCTGTCGGCAGCACCCGTTCAGCCGCCGCAGCTCCTGTGCGCCGTACAGCAGCGGGATCCCCGTGCTGCTCAGGGCGATGTCCGTGTCCAGCCGCTTCACCGAACTGTGCCGGAAAGTGGGCATCCAGATGATGATTTTCTGTGCCCCGGCCTTTTCCTTCAAAGAAGCCAGGAAGGCCGCCGCAGAGGACCTGCGGGTATGGAACATATCGTTGCGGGGATAACCCAGATCCAGGATGTTCCCGTCGGGATCGTCCATCACATCGCGGAAGATGCCGATGTACCGTTCCCCGGTCACCATGAGGTAATCATAATACACCCTCGTGGCGTCAGACTTCAGCGCCCCCTTGTAGCCGCAGCCGTGCCACAGATCCACGAAGGTCTGCTCCGGCCGGAAACGCTTCACCCAGTTGACGTTGTGGGAATAGAAGATGTACCGGGCGCTCATGACGGCCTTCTGGGCCTGCCAGGTGCGCTTACCCTCTTTGTTGAACATGCACACCGATTCCACGTTGGCCTCAGGGAAGTCGAAGCAGTTTTCCCGCCGCTCGAACAGCCAGGTCACCCGGTACTTCTCCAGCAGCCCCTCCTCCTTCATGTACAGGAAGAGGGCCTTGGGATTGCCCGAATAATCCTCGCTGGAGGTAAAGACCATCCTGTCCTCCTCCACCGGCGGCGGATTCGCCAGCAGCTTATTGATCCGCTCCTTATCCGACAGACCAAGCCGCCTCTTCAGGGATCTGACCGCCCGTTCCCCGAATCCGGCGCTCATTTTTCCCGCACCTTCTTCAGCGCCGCGGCGATCACCTGGTCCATATCGTAATACTTGTACTCGCCCAGCCGTCCGCCGAAGATCACCTTATCCTCGGCGTCCGCCAGTTTCTTATATTCCTGATACAGCTGACCGTTCTTCTCGTCGTTGACCGGGTAATAGGGCTCATCCCCGGGCTTCCACTCGGAGCTGTACTCCCGGCTGATGACCGTCCTGGGCAGGTCATTGCCTTCGGCATCCCTGCCGAACTCGAACCACTTGTGCTCGATGATTCTGGTCCAGGGGGTCTCGGCGTCGGTGTAGTTCACCGCCGCGTTGCCCTGGAAGTTGGGCATATCCAGCAGCTCGTTCTCGAAGCGGACCGACCGGTATTCCAGATTGCCCAGGCGGTAATCGAAGTAGGCGTCGATGGGGCCGGTGTAGACCACCCGCTCCGCCTCCCCGTTCCAGCGTTCCCGGTCCTCCAGATAGTCCGTGTTCAGGGTGATCTCGATACTCACGTGATCCAGGATGTTCTCCACCATCTTCGTATATCCGCCGATGGGGATGCCCTGAAACAGGGCATTGAAATAGTTGTTGTCAAAGGTCAGCCGCACGGGCAGCCGCTTGATGATGAAAGCCGGAAGATCCCTGCACTCCCTGCCCCACTGCTTCTGGGTATAGCCCTTGATCAGCTTCTCGTAGATATCCGTGCCGACAAGAGAAATGGCCTGCTCCTCCAGGTTCTTCGGCTCGGTAATGCCCGCTTCCCGTCTCTGCTCCTCGATCCTGGCCGCCGCCTCCTGGGGCGTCACCACGCCCCACATCTTATTGAAGGTGTACATGTTGAAGGGCAGCGAGTACAATTCTCCCTTGTAGTTGGCCACGGGAGAATTGGTGAAACGGTTGAACTCCGCGTACTTGTTCACGTATTCCCATACTTCCCGGTCGTTGGTGTGAAAGATGTGGGCCCCGTACTTGTGAACCTGAATTCCCTCTACCTCCTCCGTATAGACGTTGCCGCCCACGGAGGGACGCTTGTCGATGACGTGAACCATCTTTCCCTGATCCGCCATCTCCCGGGCATATACCGCGCCGTACAGACCGGCGCCGATGACTAAGACATCATATTTCTTCATGCAAATCTCCTCCTATTTGATCCTGATGACATTATCTCTATTGCTCCTGGAAACCACATAATGCGGCCGCCCTTTTGTTTCCATATAAGTCTTTGCCAGGTACTGACCAATGATGCCCAGCACGCACAACTGGATCCCGCCGATGAAAATAATCACGCATATTGTACTGGCCCAGCCAGCAACCGGATCTCCAAACATCAGTTTACGGATTACAATAAAGGCAATGGCCATCACGGATAATACCGTTAGCCCTATGCCCAGCCAGGAAGCCGCATAGAGCGGAGCCTGACTGAAACTGGTGATCCCGTCGATGGCATATCGAAGCAGTTTCCAGAAACTCCACTTGGATTCACCGGCAACACGATCCTTATTCTCAAAGGAGAGCCAGCAGGTATTAAACCCAATCCAGCTCAATATTCCCTTCGAAAAGCGGTTATACTCGTCCATGGCGATCACCGCCTCCACCATACCCCGCCTCATCATCCGGAAATCTCCGGATCCATCCTGAACATCAATGTCAGAGAACCGATTAAACAGTTTGTAGAATCTTCTGGAAAACCAGGTTCGCAGCCAGGGATCACCGTCCCGGGTCACACGCTTAGCCGCCACGCCATCATAAGACTCGTCATGTTTTAACACATCATACATATCCAGAATCATCGATGGCGGATGCTGAAGATCCGCATCGATGATCACGACATAGTCGCCGTTCGCATTGCACAGGCCGGCATACATTGCTGATTCTTTTCCGAAATTTCTGGACAGCGACAGGTAGGATACCCGTTCATCGTTTTCCGATAATTCGATTGCCGTCTGAAGAGTTCTGTCTTTCGAGCCATCGTCAACGAATAACAACTCGTAATCTGACCGGCATTGCTTCATTACTAAAACCACTTCCTCATAGAAAGCCCTGATGGTTGCTTCTTCGTTGTAACACGGAACAATGATCGATACTGTGTCCTTTTGTTCATTCATTTGCTGATCTCTGTCCTTCCTTCAAACACATTATATCGCATCGCTTTTTTTCGAACAACTCCATTAACAGGATGATCAACGCTCCGATTATCGCAGCAGGTATTCCCGCCTTAATTCCCGGCGGGGAAAACCAGCAGGCGTAGTTCTGCCTGTATCGATCCGTCACCTGAATCTCCGCATTGGCATCCTCCTTCCAGGGGATGTTCCCATATAATCGTATGTCATCATTGTTCTCCTTCTTCAATATCTGAACATCACAGCATGATCATGTCGATCATCTTGTCGATGTTCCTAAATCCGTAAGCCATGTGAATCGTCAGCTGCGGTAGATTAAACGCTAACAAGCCTCCCCGGGGGTTATTATTTTCGCACATCCAGTATTGTGATAATCGTTCCGATTGCAGCTGCCACCGTGAAAACCATGATCATAGGATGAATTCCCATGTGATCGAGCAGAAAACCTCCTATGAGGCTTGCGCATACGATTCCGAGAGACTCCGTCATGGCCACGAGAGACTGACCGCTGCTTTGATCCTCCTGGTTCATGACCTCGTTTGCGTAGTTTGCCTTAGCGGCAATAAGGAGTCCGAATGAAAAACCTTGCAGCAGCTGTATAAAGTAGATGATATATACGTTTGCCGCGAGTATATACAGCATGCCCCTCAGGACAAACAAAGCTCCGGATCCCGTAACCAGTGTTATATTCCTTAGTTTTCCATTCTCTACTATCCTTCCGTACAGGAAAAGCACCGGCAGCTCTGCCGCCGCGGCAATGGCGAGTGCAGCTCCCATGCTGCCGCTGTCGCCGCCTACGTTTCCTACTATTTTTATCATGTAGGTGTTGACTCCGTTATGGAATAAGAACATAAGGAATATTCCGAGAACGGCCCACAGAAAAGACGGATACTTTTTGACAAGTTCTTTGATTGATGAAGGTTCTTTCTTTTCTGCGCGCTCCACCACTGCATCATCCAAGAGCGGCAACGAGTGTGCTGTCAGAATGAAGAGGAGTGAAACTGCCAAAGCCATGACCGGGACCATGCGGCTTCCCCACAGCACCGTAAATCTCCCGGCGATAAACGACATGGCAGAAAAGGATATCGAGCCAACGCCTCGGGCGATGCCGAAGTCGACCGGGATTCCGCGCTCCGTATAATAGAAACTCGCTCTGTTTATCATCGGCATCATCGGAAGCACGAATATCATCATGATGATGTACAGGATGCAACTCAAAACGTGCCCCGGTCCTGTTATGAGAATTGCCGATACGACTATCTGTACCAGCCCCATGATTATCAATTGTTTTTTCCAAACAAAATCAGGCTTTAAATCCGCAAGCCTTCCCGCTACAGCCTGTAGTATGCACCCTACGGCGCATGACAGCGATACGAATATTCCTATGTCTCTGTATGAAAAGCCCGCAGCCTCCAGATAATAGGTATTAAAACTGAGCGCAATACACAGAAGCGCGCAGTATGTTCCTTGAAGTATCCGACATTTCACACTTTCATTCATCGATTATTACCGTTTTCCGTACATCATCATCTTTACAAACTTCTCGTGAGACGAGTTGTGCAATATATGCACGGGGCGCACCATGTCCATCGGCATGTTTTGCAGATATGCCATCTGCTCTCTGAATGCCAGATGAGTCCCCTGCTTCGCTATCTCCATCCTCAACATCGAGAAATGCAATGTATTTGCCCGTGGCAAATCCCAGACCATAATTCCTCGAACTCGATGCCGTGTACTTATCATTATGGAGAAGGTGTGATCACGCTGATCAACTTGCCCATCTATTTCCATCCGTTTCCCGGTATGTCCGGATCCTCCGGCATTCCCGGAAGTATAAGTCCTCCATCGACTCTTATCGTCTCACCTGTGATGTACGACGCTTTATCAGAGCAAAGGAATGCTACAGCCCTTCCTATATCCTCAGGCAGTCCTGCTCTGCCGAGCGGTATCTTAGGTCCGAGCGCATCCCAGAAATCCTCTTCGACAGCGTCCGGATTATCCAGGAACTCCTCCCTCCAAAAGTAGTCCGTATCCCCACCGCCGTCCATATCGAGCAGTTCTTCTTTAGTCCTTATGCGCACGGCCCCCGGCGCCACTGTATTGACTCTTATTCCATACGATGAAATGTCAAGGGCAAACGCCTCAGCCATCTTGATAAGACCTGCTTTCATGCCGCAGTAGAGTCCCGCGTTCGGGTATGCCCTCTGCCCGCGGGATGAAGTAACGCTGATGATATTGCCCTTGATATCATTATCTATCATATATCTGGCAGCATAGTGCATTAGCATGATATATGACCTGAAATCCAAAGTCATGAGATAGTCAAAATAGTCCTCAGTGAAATCCTGAATAGGCTTCGGTATATTGACTCCTGCATTATTTACCAGTAGGTCAAGTCCGCCGAGCCCCGCCACAGCCTCTTCAAACAGTTTCCTGGCTGATTCAGGCCTGGATAGATCCGCCTCATAGCTCAGGCTTTTGGCACCTTTCTCCGCAAGCAGCCTATGCGTTGTCTCTACAGCTTTCTCATCATTCTGAACTCCCGGATAATACGAAAAAGCGATGTCATAGCCCTCCTCTGCGAGGACGAGTGCTATGCCTCTTCCCATTCCGTACTCGCCGCCGGTAATCAATGCTTTCTTTCTCTCTGCGGACATTTCTGTCTCCTCTCCGTATCCATAGAATCTTTCGTTCTTATTGTACCACTATGCTTTGTTATCTTTACTTATTTTACAATCAGTACAGCCAAATATAAAGATTATCGGGCGTGATTACTAAAATAGTAATGCCGCTATATGATCCGCCTCAATCCAGGAATCCTCTTGATCACAAAGGAAACTCCTGCACAGACAAGAGAAATGGGGATAATACCGAATACAATATAGTATTTGGATGACACATCGATAAACGGCAGCTGAGCAACGAATACCAGTACAAATGCCTGAACCAGATAGATTCCAAAGGTAAGTTCCCGGAAAGGAGCCGTCACACGATCCAGCCATCTGATAATGGCTGGTTTGCCATACCGAAAGAGAGTAAACAGCGCGATCCCCATGGGCATGTACGCCATAGCAAAGCATCCGGTGAAGGTTCTGGTGACCTCTCCATGGGCCATGGACAGAAGAATGCAGTCCAGCACGTTATAGATGAAGCATGCCATTCCCACTCCATAGAGAATCATTCTCAACCTCTTCCCGAGGCCATACTGATGAATATAGTGCCCGGTAATGACATAGAACATAAACCCGGAAACCACCTGAAACTGCAAAGATACATCATACTGGATCCCGCATTTCCCGCAGAGAAAAGGAATCATCTGGGCTAAAACGAAATATGCGATAATGCAGTAACCGTAAACCCGCTGACGCAGTTCCCTGCTGACCGCTGAAAAGATCGGCATAGCCAGATAAGCGCCAAACAATGGTGGAAAAAACCAGAAGATGCTATTGAACCGGGCAGTGAAAATACCGGTAATCGCTCCGGAAATGGAAAAAGTGAACTCCCCTGTATAGATGCGTAGAAGCATATACAGGACAGACCAGATGAGAAAAGGCAATACAGCCCGGGACAGCCTTTTCCTGGCGAATATCTTCGTGGAGTATTTCTCCCGATATCCCAGAAGCGTTGCGCCGGAAATCATGGCGAACAGCGGCACCCCGGGATTGGTCAGTAAATGGATTGCTACAGAAGCCATCCATGTCCGGCTGGCTTCAAACGAGAAAAACGCTCCATTTACATGATCCCACAATACAAAAAAACAGGCCAGAACGTTCAGCACATTCAGGTATTGGAATTGCTTCTTCTTGTCTTGATTTTTCGGCATGATTTCTTCCTGCTTCACCATCATTCCTTGCGAAACACCAGCCACTTGCTGATCACGTAGTTGAGCACAATGACCACGATCTGCGCAATCAGCTTGACGATTATATCATTGTATCCCAACCAGGTGATAAAGACCAGTATGATTGCCTCCTCCACGATCAAGGTAAACACCCGGCCGCCGAAGAAGGATGCCATCTGCCTCATCAGCGCTTCCGTCGTCTCCGTTCTTCCGTCAAAGACCCAGATCCGGTTGGTCACGAACTGGAACAGCACACAGACAATCCAGCAGATCACGTTGGCGATCAGCTCATGAATATGGCAGACGCCGTCGAGAAGCGCGAACAGCCCCAGATTGAGAAAAAAAGACACTCCCCCGAAGAACAGATACATCAGAACCATCTTGTGTCGGAATAAGAAGGTTCTTAACGGCCCCGGAAGGATCCTTTCCGCGATCCGATCGAAGATGTCCTTCTGCTCATTCATCATTTGTCTTCCTCGCGGCCTTCGTGAATCCTTTTCATCTGATCGCTTACCTGGATCCGTTCCATCTCGAAATCCTGCCGGTTTTTCTGCTGGATGTTCTCCAGGATGAGGCCGGAGAAGAAGGATTGTATCGCCGCCACCATGACAAATCCGCAGACAATCAGGGTCGGGAAATGCGGCACTCGGCCGGTTTCCAGATACTCACTGAACACCGGAACGAAGAAAAGCAGCGCAATGATTGCCAGCACCAGTGCAATAATTCCGAAAAACCGGAATGGCCGGTAGTTGCGGAAAAGCCGCAGGATCGTCCACAGTACCTTCATGCCGTCAGAATAGGTGTTCAGTTTGGATTCACTGCCATCGGGCCGGTCGCGGTAGGTGATGACCTCATTCTCCACATAGAGATTCTTATCTACCGCGTGAATGCTCATTTCCGTTTCGATTTCAAATCCCTTGGACAGTACCGGGAAGGTCTTAACGAACTCATAATTGAACGCCCGGTATCCGGTCATGATATCCTTGATGTCGTTCTTAAACAAAACGTTGATGCTCTTTCTAACCAGACTATTGCCGAAATTATGAAACGCTCTCTTATTCTCCTCGAAATAGGTGGAGGAAAGCCGGTCACCCACCACCATGTCCACCTTCTTGTTCAGCACCTTATCCGCCATCGCCGGAGCGAACTGGGCCGGATAGGTATCGTCTCCATCGGCCATGATATAGCACTCCGCATCAATTTCCCGAAACATGCGCCGGATGACATTTCCCTTCCCCTGCTGATACTCATGACGAACCACAGCTCCTGCCTCTTCAGCTATCCGGGCCGTATCATCGGTGGAGTTGTTATCATACACGTAAATCGTGCTTTCCGGCAGTTCCTCCCGAAAGTCACGGACTACCTTCTCAATAGTCTGCGCTTCGTTGTAGCAAGGAATCAGGACTGCAATTCTATCCATTATCGGTCTCCCATTTTCTACTCTTTGTTTGCATTATTCGCATAGCTTTAGAGATATCTCACCAATCACATTATATACATAATACAGCACATCGTCACGAACAACTGAACATGACATGAGTATTCTCATTCAACCCTTGTGGTATTAAGTAAGAATGATAAACGGGATCGTCAGTGCCAGCGAAGAGTATATCACTTTTTATCCTCTTTTTCTTTGTTGTAAAAACTTCTGTACAAGAGTTTTTCCCCAGATTACTCCGCAAGACACAGCTAATACAAGGGCCAGCCGGAGAAATGCATCGATGAAATTGTTTTCCGAAACATACC
>JAUNRL010000176.1 GCA_030535715.1 Bacillota bacterium | reverse complement strand
TTCATCATCTGTAGCCGCTGTCAGCATAGGCCAGCCGAACAGCGTGCCGTCGGTGATGCCGCCCGTGCCGCCTTCCTCCAGGTTGGCGGCCTTCAGAAGCGGAATTCGGGCGGTTTCATCCAAAGGAGCATAGCGATTCCGGATGCTGTCAGCAGGCTCGGGCCGGAACAGGATACCGCCGATTTTTCCATCAGCGACCATTTGCTTCAATGTTTCAGCATCGTAATCCTGCCCCATCACCACAAATACCTGGCCGACCTTCTCTTCCACAGTCATGGAACGTAGAGTATTCTTTACCCAGTCAGTCTGTTCATCATTCAGATAAAAGGGTCTGGCTTGTACATTCACCATAAGAACCTCCAAAGCGGGTACGGAATCTCTCCCGCACCCGCTGCTCATTACTTCATACAGGCATCCAGGAAGGCAAAGACAGCTGCCAGGTTATCATCCGTGTAGAAGGCGGCGTCCTCATGCGCCGCTCCTTCCAGTACACTGGACTGCACATTATCTTCACCGATCACAGCGGAAAGCCTTTCGGCAAAGTTGACCGACTGGGTATAGGGCACGTTGGTGTCGGCGCTGCCCGCCTGAATCCAAGCCTTGAGGGAGTAGCCTTCGGGCAGCTGATCCGTATAGGTTTCCCAATAGGTGGCGTTGACCTTTTCATCTGCCAGGGAGGAAACGCCTACAAACTGGCATTCAAAGTTTCCACCGAAGCTGAAACCCTGGGCTGCCGCTTCCTCCTGCATGGTGGAGAACTGTACCGGGCCATAGAAATCCACCAACGCGGTCACCGCGGAGGACTGGCCTGCGTTTTCCTTTACATCACCGTTCAGATCCTCCACATCCGGGGTCAGAGCGGTCATCAGGGACAGGTAAGCACCAGCGGATTCGCCCCATACGGCGATATGATCGGCGTCAAACCCATACTGGGCCGCATTTTCGCGAACAAAACGCACCGCTGCTTTCACATCGGCAACCGCTGCCGGGAAAGTGGCTTCGGAGGACTTGCGGTAATCCACAGACACCACCGCATAACCGTTGGCAACACCTGCTTTGATAACAGGCTGGATGATGGCCATGGCCTGATCGCCAAACATGAACCCGCCACCATGCACCAGTACGATCACAGGATGAGTACCCTCACCTTCGGGCAGATAGATGTCGCAGATTTGAGCGGAGGAATTGGACGCATAGGCAACTTTGGCAAAATCCGCGTCGGTAGCAGAAGCGCCTTGACTGACAGGAATACCGGGCATACCACCCGGGAAGCCGCCCTGCACAGGCGCAGCGGTATCGCTGTTGTCAGCCAGAGAAAGCGGCACCATGCTGCTGTCGGCATCCGTCAGCACCCACTGGCAGAAATAACTGTCAGCGGCATCAAAGAAATCCGCCAGCGGGGCCTGGCCCTTGGTGATTTCGCTGATGCGGGTCTCGATCAGCCCGTCATCAAATTTCCAGGAGCAGGCATATACGCTGTCGCCCATCATGTCGTTGGGCGCAATCAGGGTAGCGGTGGTATCATCGTCAAAGGTCAGCGTCCAATGGACGGTAAAACCGAAAGCCTGCACCACTTCATCATAGGCGAAGGTGCGGCCTACCAGCGCGCCGGGGAACACATCGCTGACAGGATGGCTGGGGCCTTCCGCGCCGGGCATACCGGGCATGCCGCCCATGGGACCGGGGCCTCCTGCGCTTTCAGCATTGTAATCCTTGGGCGTAATGGTTTCACCGTCAATCAGCCAGGCGCAGGAGAAATCATCATGGAAGAAAGTCGCTTCAATGTCGGAGGTGGATTCATTGGGAGTGGAGGTCACAACCGCACCGTCCGGCTTCACTTCCCACGTGCCGGTGTAGGTATAGGTCACGCCGGTAGGCTTGGTGAACTGAATGGAATAGGTGCCGTCTTCATTCAGTGCAACCGTCCAGTCAATGGCCATGAAGGGGTTGATCTGCTCGTGGAAGGTATAGGTGCCGCTGACGCTTTCAGCGAACGTGCCAAAGGAAACCAGCATCATGCAAAGGGCGGTCAGAATCGCCAGAAACTTCTTCATTTTCAGCACTCCTTTATTACAGATTCAATAAAATCGAATACAGTTTTCAGGTTCTCGGGGCTGCCAAACATCTTGTCCTCATGGTCTGCGCCTTCCAGGGGCGTAAAGGTTACTTTGTCACCCAGCCCCTTTCCCCGCAGTGCTTTGACGAATTCCTCACTCTGCTGATAGGGTACCAGCCGGTCAACAGTACCGTGCTGCACCAGGATGGGAGCCATCCTGTCCCCAGCGTAGGTCAAAGGGCTGGCCTGATCACACAGGGGCTGGCAGGCCTGGGCAATGGGGATGCCCAGGTATTTGGATTCCGCCGAATGAGGCAGATCGTGCTCCACGATGCTGACGCCGTTTGCCCGGGCCTGATCGTCCATGGTCTTGAAGGTG
>JAUNRL010000175.1 GCA_030535715.1 Bacillota bacterium | reverse complement strand
TACAAATTCGACACGTTCTACTTCTACCAGTATTCATCCTGGCGGGCGGTTCTGCTGATCCTCATCATGATCAACCTGGTCGTGACCTTCATCATGAATCCCTACAGCGGAATCTTCCGAAGGCCCTACTATGAGGACGTCATCAAGCTGTTCATGCTGACGGTGTACTCTGCCGTCATCGTGTTCGTTCTGTTCTATCTGGTGAAGATCGGTGCTACATATTCCCGTGTCACCATGGTGCTCACGTTTATCCTGTATTTCATTCTCTCCGTGATCTTCCTGTACATCCGGAAGCGGCTTCTTCTTTCCGGCAAGGTTCAGACCTTCGCCAACCGGAAGCGGCGTATGCTTCTGGTGGCCGAACTGGAGGGGATTCGGGAAACCATGGAGAATATCTATGCCAGTGATATCGAGGAATACGAAATCGTTGGCTTCTGTTTCCCGAAAGACGAGTACCGAGATGGGGAATTTGACGGAGCGCCGGTGATCAACAGCCGGGGCATCGCCGATTATGTGGTAACCGAGCATATTGATGATGTCTTCGTTAACATCAATCCCGGATTGCTTGCGACCGAATCCTACCGGCAGCTGGTGGATAACGAAGTGACGGTGCACCTGAGTTTTGAAGCCATGACGGGCATTGAAGGAGACGATCAGTTCGTGACCGGCATCGGTGTGTTTAAGGCAGCCAGCATCGGGCCATATGCGTTCGATGCGCGGAAGATGATGTATCTCGCGGTTAAGCGCATTGTTGACATTTTGTTCGCCCTGATCGGATGCCTGTTCCTGCTGCCCCTGATGGCGGTGGTGAAACTGTCTAACGTTCTTTCCGGCGATCACGCGCCTATCTTCTATTACCAGACCCGGGTGGGACAGTTCGGGAAGACCTTCCGGCTGAGCAAGTTCCGGTCCATGGTGCCCAATGCGGATGAGATTCTGCAGGAAATGCTGAAAGAAGAGCACTACCGTAAGGAATGGGAGGCCAATCAGAAATTCAATAAGGATCCCCGGATCACCCGGATTGGCCGGATCCTGCGCAAGACTTCTCTGGATGAGTTCCCCCAGTTCATCAATGTCCTCAAGGGGGATATGTCCATCGTCGGTCCCCGGCCTCTGATCGTGGGAGAACTGGACGACCACAACGGCCGGACCCTGTACAACCGGGTAAAGCCGGGCATCACCGGATGGTGGGGCTGCAACGGTCGATCCAACATCAATTACCGGGAACGGCTGGAGCTGGAGTATTACTACGTGAAGAACTGCTCTCTGTATCTGGACGCCCTGTGCATCGTCCGCACGGTTCTGGCGGTCTTTAAGCGGGACGGCGCTCGGTAAGGAAGGGAAGACTGATGAACGCGAAGATCATTGTGGCAACGCACAAACCCTACTGGATGCCGGAGGATGACCTGTATCTGCCGGTTCATGTCGGCGCGGAGGGAAAGACCGATGCGGACGGCAATCCGCTGGATCTGGGGTATGTCAAAGACAATACCGGCGACAATATCAGTGCGAAGAATAAGAACTTCTGTGAACTGACCGGGCTTTACTGGGCCTGGAAGAATCTGGATGCGGATGCTCTGGGGCTGGCCCATTACCGTCGGCACTTCACGCTGAAAGGCGGCGGAGGGGACAAGAAAACCAAACCCATCACCGGCGCGGAACTGGAGGGACTGCTTGCGAATACGGACGTAATCCTCCCGAAGAAGCGTAACTATTTCATCGAGACCAATTACAGCCAGTACGTGCACGCTCATCATGCCATTGATCTGGAAACGACCCGCGCCATTCTGCAGGAGAAGTACCCGGAGTATCTGGCAGCCTACGATGCCAGCATGAAGCGGACCAGCGGGCATCGGTTCAATATGTTCATTATGAAGAGGGAATTCTTCGATGCTTATTGTACGTGGCTCTTTGCCATACTGTTTGAACTGGAGAATCGGCTGGACATCAGTGAATACAGCGACAACGATGCCCGTGTGTTCGGCTTTGTCAGTGAGCGGCTGCTGGACGTATGGGTGGATGCGAACGGGATTGATTATAAGGAAATCCCGTATGTTTTTATGGAGAAACAGAACTGGATGGTGAAAGGCGGCAATTTCCTGAAACGAAAGGTGGCGTCCGGAGAGGAAAAGAATTGAGACTGAAGAGCAGTGAACTGATTTATCTATGCGGTTATGTTCTGCTTATTGTCTCAATGTATCTGTTCGTTGAGATCGTCAATAAGCCTCGTTTGCTTTGGCTGATATGCCCGTTAATAACGGTAGCTATTATTCTGATCATTGTATTCTGGGGGACATATAATAAGCGGAATCTTGGGATACGCTTTATTATTATGACGTTGTTTGTGTTGCTTGCCATACAAACTGATAGGGCATATCTGATGACGTATTGTGCATTGCTTTGCTTTTCTGAGATCACATCATTTATCAATATAGTT
>JAUNRL010000025.1 GCA_030535715.1 Bacillota bacterium | reverse complement strand
TGAATACTACCCGGGGCCGGGACAGCTGTCCCGACTCCGGCACAACTGATATGTCCACACTTTTTCAGGTGTGGACACGTCTGCATAAAAGAAATGTTTCAAAAAGGCACGATTTACGTGCAATGAGGAGGTAAAATGTTATGGCAATCAGAAACTGGAAAGACATCCCTCTCTTCAAGGATGTAACCGATGAGCAGTGGAACGACTGGCATTGGCAGGTCGCGAACCGTCTGGACAGCGTTGAGAAGATCAAGCAGGTCGTGAACCTGACAGCGCAGGAAGAGGCAGACATCGCCAAGGTTATGGACGGCTTCCGCGTCGGTATCACACCGTACTACGCATCCCTGATGGATCCCGATGATCCGCAGTGCCCGGTTAGAATGCAGGCCGTTCCCACACTGGCGGAGACTCACAGAGGCGAAGCTGATATGCTGGACCCGCTGCATGAAGACGAAGACTCCCCGGCTCCGGGCCTGACCCACAGATATCCGGACAGAGTCCTGTTCCTGATCACGGACCAATGCTCCATGTACTGCAGACACTGCACCAGAAGAAGACTGGCCGGCGAGACCGACGGCGCCAGAAGCATGGAAGACATCAACGCGTGCATCGACTACATTAAGAGAACGCCGGTCGTCAGAGACGTTCTGCTCTCCGGCGGAGACGCGCTGTGCGTTGAGGACGATGTTCTGGAGTACATCATCAGCGAACTGAGAAAGATCGACCATGTGGAGATCGTCCGTATCGGATCCAGAACTCCGGTCGTCATGCCCCAGAGAATCACCGATGATCTGGTCAACATGCTGAAAAAGTATCACCCCATCTGGCTGAACACGCACTTCAACCATCCAAAGGAAGTGACGCCGGAAGCTGCAGAGGCCTGCCGCAAGCTGGCTGACGCGGGTATCCCCCTCGGCAATCAGTCCGTCCTGCTCAGAGGCGTCAACGATGACGTTCACGTCATGAGAAACCTGGTGCACCTGTGCGTCAAGAACAGAGTCCGTCCGTACTACATCTATCAGTGCGATCTGTCTCTGGGCATTGAGCACTTCCGTACACCGGTATCCAAGGGCATCGAGCTCATCGAGGGCTTGAGAGGACACACCTCCGGATACGCTGTTCCGACGTTCGTCGTCGACGCTCCGGGAGGCGGCGGAAAGACTCCGGTCATGCCACAGTATGTGATTTCCCAGACACCGGACAAGGTGATTCTGAGAAACTACGAAGGCGTCATCACCACCTATACCGAGCCGACCATGCTGCCGAAGCTGCAGTGCAGCTATGAGAACTGCAAGCCTGTTGAGGATTATCGTTATGAAGGCGTTGCCGGACTGGCGCAGGGCGAGAGAATGGCCATGGAACCCATGGGACTGCTCCGCCACGAGAGAAATAAGAAGAAATAAGAAATCGTTTATGGCAAAGGCAACAGCGGACAGGGGCAGCATCGGCAGGAAAGATCTATGCTTCAGGAACTGGCGGAAAAGTACAGGAGAATAGCGATCGTGGGTATGGCGAAGAACGCCGGCAAGACCACGACACTCAACTATCTTCTGGAAGAAGCCATGGACGAGGGCATGATCTGCGGAGTGACCTCCACCGGGCGCGACGGCGAGCGGACGGACCTGGTTACGGGAACGGACAAGCCGAGCATTTACCTGGAGGAGGACACCATTGTCTCCGTGCCGGTGCAGCTCTATAACCTGGCAGAAGCGGGACTGGAGATCCTGGAGAGGACCGATTTCGGCACATCCCTGGGATCCATCCTGATCTGCAGGGTTGCCGCTTCGGGTTATGTGCAGGTGGCCGGACCGGTCATCAACGCACAGCACGAAAGCCTTTGTGAAAAAATGATGGAATACGGAGCGGAGGTCGTTCTGATCGACGGCGCCATCGACCGCAAATCCATCGCGGCGCCGGAAACCTCCGACGCGATCATCCTTTCCACAGGCGCGGTTCTGTCCAGAAGGATGAGCAGCGTGGTGGAGGAAACGGCCCATACGGTGGAACTCTACAGCCTTCCGGAACTGGAAGAGGGAGCGGCGAGAGAAAAGATTGAGGCGCGTCGGGACGAGGATCAGATCTTCCTGATCCGTGATGGAGAAGTGGAGGAACTGGATCTGCACACCGGACTGAGTGCCGGAAAACTGCTGGCGGCAAAGCTCGACGATGCCGTCAGCCACGTATTTTTTCCCGGAGCCTTTATTCCGGGAACCATCGAAGGCATTGACCCCAGAATGCTGAGAAATACGGTCTTTGTCCTTCGGGATGCGACCAGAGTCTTCTTCCCTGCGCCCCTCTGGCGTAAGCTGACAAGATGGGGAATGAACACTCAGGTGCTGGATGGGATCAACGTGGCGGCAGTCACGGTAAATCCCACCGCGCCTCTGGGCTACCGCTTCGATCAGCAGGCGCTGATTGAGGCCATGCAGAAGGCGATCCCCAGGATTCCTGTCATCGACGTGATGGAGTAACGACGTGAAGCAGAATGAACTGGCAACTGAGAAGGTAAGGAGAGAAACAGGGCTGGAACATGTCTTTGCCTCCCTGAACATCCTGACGCCCTACGGAAAAAAGCTGCTTCGCTCCTGTGTGCCGTTCATGCCGGGACAGGAAGAAGAACTGCGGGCGGAACTGAGCCGCATTGAGGAGATCCGGGAGATCATCGGGAGAGATTCCTCCCGAACCGGGGAACTCAAGGAAATCCTGATGCTGGTTAAGGACAATACGCTGACCGTGGAGAAAAGCGCAGACAGCACTTTGACCACGGTAGAATTATTTGAGCTGAAGGTATTGCTTTTGCAGATGGAAAAGCTCCGGAAGATGAATGAATCGGAGCACTTCCCGAAGAAATATGTCCCGGAGGATCTGACCAAGCTCTTGGACATCCTCGATCCCGACGGCGGACGGATCAGCACGTTCTACATTTACGACAACTTCTCGGAACAGCTGGCCGGCCTCCGGCAGAGAAAGAAAGAGGCGGAACGGCAGGGAAGGAAACTGCGCAAGGAGAAAGCTGCGCAGCTCAAAGAAGAACACGGTATCGCCCTGACCCCGAAGTTCGACATCCGGGTCAATAAGGGAGACCGTGACCGTATAAAAATGATAGAGAATATCGCCGGCCTGGAAAAGTCGGCGGAAGACTATATGTCCGTCACCTGGCAGCTGGCCACCGATGAATCGACCGATCAGATTCTGCAGGAACTCAACGATCTGGAAGAGAAAATCGAGCGGGAGGAATTCCATGTCCGGCGTCGGCTGACGGCACATGTGGCCGGGCACGGCCGGATCATCCAGGAGAACTGCCGCCGAATCGGTGCCCTGGATCTGGCCATTGCCAAGGCGGAGTACGCGCGGAAGCACCGGTGTACCGTTCCGGAAATCGTTACGGACCACACGGTCGAATTCGAGAACGGCAGGCATCTGCAGGTGGAGGAGATCCTGAAAAAGGACGGCAGTGAATACTGCCCCATCTCCATCCATCTGGCCGACGGCGTTACCTGCATCACGGGGGCCAACATGGGAGGCAAGACCATCTCCCTGAAGCTGTCCGGTTTGGTGCCACTGATGGCGCAGTACGGCATGCCGGTTCCCTGTGCGTCCGCCAGAATCGGCCTCTCCAGCAGCGTGCGGATACTGATCGGCGACAGTCAGTCCGTGGAACGCGGGCTGTCCAGTTTCGGCAGCGAGATGGAAGAACTCAAGCGGATGCTGGATGAAAGCCAGCCGCGCGCGCTGCTGCTGATCGATGAAATCGCCGGCGGAACCAATCCGTCTGAGGGATTGGCGCTGACCAGAAGCATCATCGATCACCTGAAAACCAAAGCCTATATTACGCTGATGACCACCCACTACGAGCTGGGCCCGGCGGAGGAGAATATCGCGAAGCTGCAGGTTACCGGACTTGCGGAGGCGGATTACTCCCAGCTGGATACGCAGCTTAAGGCAGCCGATGCCAGGGGCAGAATCGACGTGATCCGCAGGCACATGAACTACCGTCTGCGTCCGGTGGACGGCGGGGATAATGTTCCGCGGGATGCGCTTCATATCGCACAGATGCTGGGGATAGGAAGCGACATTATAGATCGAGCGAAGAAGTATTTAACGTAAAGGAGAAAAAGGATGAAAAGTAAACTGAACCTGGATCCGGCGAAGGTGGATCATGCCCGCTCCAGCGCAGCGAAGATCGCGCAGAGTATGCAGGAATTCATCGACAGGCACACCACGGTCAGCACGGAGAGAACCGTCCTCCGGCTGCTGGGCGTCGATGGTGTGGATGAGTTCGATGAACCGCTGCCGAACGTCGTTGTGGATCAGCTGCTGAAGGCAGGAGGACTGCCTCGGGGTATCGCTTACTGGATGGGCAACGCCATGATCCAGACGGGCAAAGCTCCGCAGGAGATCGCGGAAGCCATCGGCAGAGGCGAGATGGACATTACTAAGCTGGAAATGGCTCCCGCCAAAGATGCCGAAGAAAAGATCATGCCGCTGGTGCATGATGCGCTGGCGCGGATCCGCAAGCAGACGGAAAAGAGAAACGAGTACCTGGCTACCATCGGTGAGGGCAAACGCCCCTACCTGTACGTCATCGTAGCGACCGGAAACATCTACGAGGACGTCGTTCAGGCGCAGGCGGCTGCCCGTCAGGGCGCGGACATCATCGCGGTTATCCGGACGACGGCCCAGTCCCTGCTGGATTACGTCCCCTACGGACCGACGACGGAAGGCTTCGGCGGAACCTACGCGACGCAGGAAAACTTCCGGATCATGAGAAAAGCGCTGGACGAGGTCGGCGAGGAAGTCGGCCGGTACATCCGCCTGTGCAATTACTCCTCCGGAATGTGCATGCCGGAGATCGCCGCCATGGGCGCCATCGAGCGTCTGGACGTTATGCTCAATGACGCGATCTACGGAATCCTGTTCCGTGACATCAATATGCAGAGAACGCTGGTCGACCAGTTCTTCTCCCGTGTCATCATCGGATACTGCGATATCATCTTCAACTCCGGCGAGGATAACTATTTGACCACGGACGATGCCTACGAGAACGCGCATACCGTTCTGGCATCTCAGCTGATCAACGAGCAGTTCGCGGTGCTGGCCAACGTTAAGGAAGAACAGATGGGTCTCGGCCACGCTTTCGAAATGGATCCGGACATCGAGAACGGATTTCTCTACGAACTGTCTCAGGCCATTATGGCCAGAGAAATTTTCCCCAATGCGCCCTTGAAGTACATGCCGCCGACTAAGTACATGACCGGAAACATCTTCAAGGGCAACGTACAGGATGCGCTCTTCAACATGATTGCCATCTGGTCCGGACAGTCCCTGCAGTTGCTGGGCATGCTGACCGAGGCGATTCACACCCCCCATATGCATGACCGGTATCTCTCCATTGAAAATGCCCAGTACATCTTCAACAACATGAGAGATCTCGGCTCCGAAGTATATTATAAAGAAGGCGGAATCATCCAGACCCGTGCGCAGGAGGTTCTGGACAAGGCGGATAAGCTTCTGGCGGAAATCGTCGAGGAAGGTCTGTTCTCCACGATTGAGCAGGGCAAGTTCGGCGGCGTCAAGCGTCCCCGCGATGGAGGAAAAGGTCTGGAAGGCGTCTGCGTGAAGGACGATGAATACTTCAATCCGTTCATTCCGCTCATGTTAGGAGGTGCGAAATAATGGCAGAACAATGCACGAACACTGCGGTTGCGCAGGTTGACCTGACCAAGGTCAAGCCCTATGGCGATACACTGAACGACGGCATGATGGAAGTCGCTTTCACGCTGCCCGTACCTTACGGTGATGAGGCGGATGAAGCGGCAAGGCTGCTGGCGAAGCAGATGGGACTGGATGAGCCCAACGTAGTCTATTCCAAGAGCATGACCGAAGGCTATACCTTCTTCGTTCTCTATGGAAAGTGCCAGCACACCGTTGACTATACGACGATCAAGGTTGCCAAGGTGGAAGTCGATGTCATGGACCGTCTGGAGTGCGCGGAGTACATCAAGGAAAATATCCGCCGCCCGGTCGTCATGGTTGGCGCGTCCACCGGTACGGACGCCCACACCGTCGGCATCGATGCCATCATGAATATGAAGGGTTTCCACGGCCATTTCGGTCTGGAACGGTTTGAAGGGGTAGAGGCCTACAACATGGGATCTCAGGTGCCCAATGAGGTGCTGATCGCCAAGGCAAAGGAAGTCCACGCCGATGCGATTCTGGTTTCCCAGACGGTTACCCAGAAGGACATTCACATTCAGAACCTGACCAACATGGTTGAGCTTCTGGAAGCGGAAGGCATGCGGGATAAGGTTATCCTGGTCTGCGGCGGCCCCCGCATTTCCCACGAGCTGGCGCAGGAGCTGGGTTACGATGCCGGTTTCGGCCCGCATAAATATGCGGAAGACGTGGCTTCCTTCGTGTTGACGGAAATCGTTAACCGGGGCATGGTATAAGGCCGGCCCGAAGCATAGGCGATAAACGAGAAAAGAACGGTGTGCATCGGTTCCCCGTGAACCGATCGCGCTGTTCTTTTTTCGGTCGGGACAGGATTTCCGGGACTGCCGGGGAAACTGCATTCTCTTTGCCACATCAGGGCAAATGAATCTCCCGGCGATGGGGTAAATATGGTACAATAAATATGTACGGGATCGTCCCGCATTCCCTTGCTGACCGGAGAGTGTTCATGAGCCTGAAACTGGGATATGATCTGACAATTGAACAGACACAGAAGCTGGTCATGACGCCGGAACTGATTCAGGCGATCAGGATTCTTCAGTTCAACACCCAGGAACTGAATGCTTTCGTTCAGGAGGAACTTCTGGCCAATCCGGTTCTCGACCGGGAAATGCCCGAGGAGGAGCCGGCGTTGCGGACGAGAGAGGAAGAGGAACCGCTGGACTGGAAGGAACACATCCGCAACAGCGCCTACGATGACATCAGCTACCGCCAGTGGACGGAGAAAAAGGAGCCGGAACCGGATCTCTATGAACGCTACGTTTCCGACAGCGATACGCTGCCGGAGCATCTGCTTTTCCAGCTGCAGTTTATGGCGCCCGGCGAAGAACTGAGCTACATCGGGAGATACATCATCGAATCGCTGGACGAAAACGGATACATGACCCTGACCGTGCCGGAGATCGCGGAGGCGGCATCCGCGAAGGAGTATCGGGTGAAGCAGGCGGTGGAAATCATCCAGAAGATGGATCCCGCTGGCGTGGGGGCATCGGATCTGCCGGAGTGTCTGCTGATTCAGCTGCGGAATGTGGATCTGCTGACGCCGCCGCTGGAGACCATGGTGCGGGAACATCTTTCGGATCTGGCGGACAACCGGCTGGGCGTCATTGCGAAGGCCATGGGCATTACTCCGGAAGAGGTACAGCAGATGGGGGATGTGATCCGGACGCTGGAACCGAAGCCGGGAAGGCAGTTCGCGTCCGGCGGAGAGACCCGGTACATTATCCCCGATGTGATCGTGGAGAAGGCTGAGGATAGCTATTCCATCGAGATCAACGCGGCCAGCACACCCCGGCTCAAGGTCAGTCCGTATTACCGGAATCTGCTCCAGCAGGCGGACGAGGATAAACAGCTGTCAGACTATCTGTCAGATCGGGTGAACTCCGCCCTCTGGCTGATCCGCAGCATTGATCAGAGAAAACGGACAATTTATCATGTGGCGGAAGCGATCGTCGATTTCCAGAGAGATTTTTTCGACCGCGGAGGCAAGTACATGAGGACACTGACTCTCCGCGATGTGGCGGAGCGGATCGGTGTGCACGAATCTACCGTTTCCAGATCCATCAACGGGAAATACCTGCAGTGTTGCCAGGGGATCTTCGAACTGAAACATTTTTTCTCTGCCGGTGTGACCGGCGGGCAGGGCGAGGGGGTTTCCTCCCGGAGCATTAAAGAATATATCCGGGAAATCGTCGACTGCGAGGATCCGAAAAAACCCTGCAGTGATCAGGCGATGGTAAGTATGCTTGCCGAGAAGGGCTTTACCATTTCCCGGCGGACGGTAGCCAAGTACCGGGACGAGCTGGGCATCCTCTCCTCGTCAAAGCGGAAACGGTACTGAAGGATATTGATCCTGCCTGCGGGCAGGTCGGTATAGATAAAAAAATCAATTGTTTCAATGGTCATTTTCAGGAGGGATATCATGGCTATTAAAGTTGGAATCAGCGGTTTTGGTCGTATTTCACGGCTGGCAGTCCGGTCTTCGGTGGATATGCCGGATATTGAGATCGCCGGAATCAATTATCGGAATGCGGATCTGGAATACCTGGAGTACATGCTGAGGTATGACTCGGTCTTCGGACGTTTCCCCGGAGAACTGGGAACCTATGAAGGTGGGCTGGTCATTAACGGGAAGAAGATTCCGGTCTACAGTGAATCCAATCCTTCCATGATTCCGTGGGGAGAATGCGGCGCAGAGTACATCGTCGAAGGAACGGGCGCTTACAACACGGCGGAGAAGGCGCGACCCCATCTGGACGCCGGCGCGAAGAAGGTCATTATCACCGCTCCCGCGAAGGACGACTCCCCGACTTTTGTCTGCGGCGTCAACCTGGACAAATATACACCGGACATGAATGTGGTCTCCAACGCATCCTGCACAACTAACTGCCTGGCGCCTCTGTGCAAGGTCCTGGAGGACAACTTCGGCATTGAACAGGGACTCATGGCCACAATCCATGCCGCGACATCCAAGCAGGTCACGGTCGATAAGAGAAACATGAAGGACTGGAGAATCGGCCGTTCCGCGTTCAACAGCATCATCCCGACGACAACCGGCGCGGCCAAGGCAGTAGCCAAGGTCATCCCGTCCCTGAAGGGCAAGATGACAGGCTTCGCTTACAGAGTTCCGACCAATGACGTCTCCGTCGTTGACCTGAACATCATGCTGAAGACGTCCACCACGCTGGAGGAGATCAACGCCGCCATGAAGAGGGCTTCCGAAGGTGAACTGAAGGGCATTCTGGAGTATGTGGAAGACAAGTGCGTGACCATTGATTTTGTCGGCGATACCAACACCTCCATCTTCGATTCCACCATGGGCATCGCGCTCAATGATAAGTTCTTCAAGCTGATCGCCTATTACGACAACGAGTTCGGCTATGCGACGAAGGTGCTGGAGCTCATCCGTCACATGTACAGCGAGGATCATCGGTAAACCGCTTCCGCAGGGAGAACGGGAAAGTTCAGTAATCAAAGGAGTTACCAATGAAAAAAACAGTCAGAGATATTGATGTGACAGGCAAACGGGTTCTGGTTCGCTGCGATTTCAACGTCCCCATGAAGGACGGCGAGATTACCGACGATATTCGGATCTGCTCTGCGCTGCCGACGATCCGGTATCTGATCGAACATGACGCGAAGGTCATCCTGATGTCTCATATGGGTAGACCGAAGGGTGAGCCAAAGCCGGAATTCACCCTGCTTCCGGTAGCCGACCGGCTGCGTGAGCTTCTGGGCCAGGATGTTCTCTTTGTCGCCTCCGATCAGGTCGTCGATGAGGCGGTGACCGACGCGGCAAAGGCACTTCCCTCCGGACAGGTCATGCTTCTGGAGAATACCCGTTACCGCAGGGAAGAAACGAAGAATGAGGAGCCCTTTACCGGTCAGCTGGCCGAACTGGGTGAGATCTTCGTTAACGATGCCTTCGGCACAGCCCACCGGGCACACTGCTCGACGGCAGGACTGGCGAAGTATATGCCGGCGGTCTCCGGATTTCTGATCGAGAAGGAAGTGAAGTTCCTTGGCGACGCGTTGGATGATCCGCAGAGACCCTTTGTGGCTATCATGGGCGGCGCCAAGGTGGGCGACAAGATTCCGGTGATCGAGAACCTGATGAAGAAGGTAGATACCATCATCATCGGCGGCGGCATGAGCTATACGTTCTTCAAGGCCATGGGCCTGGAAATCGGCACATCCATTCTGGATGAGGAAAGCATTGATCTGGCGAAGGATCTGATGACCAAGGCAAAGGAGGCGGGCATCGAAATGCTTCTACCCGCGGATACGGTCTGCGCGTCGGAGTTTGTCAATGATGCCCGGCAGGCCATTTTCGACCGTGACCAGATGCCGGCTGACATGATGGGCCTGGACATCGGACCGAAGACCATCGAGTTGTACAAAAAGGCTATTGTCACAGCGAAGACCGTGGTCTGGAACGGCCCCTGCGGCGTCTTCGAGATGCCGGCTTTCGCGGAAGGCACAAAGGCAATAGCGGCTGCGCTGGCGGAAAGCGATGCCGTAACCGTGATCGGCGGCGGCGATTCGGCGGCGGCCGTGGAACAGTTTGGCTTCGCGGATAAGATGACCCATATCTCTACCGGCGGCGGCGCATCGCTGGAATTCCTGGAGGGCAGAGAACTGCCCGGCATCGCCTGTCTGGAGGATAAATAAATGAGAATACCGTTTATTGCAGGAAACTGGAAGATGTTCAAAACCAGGTCGGAGGCCGTCAGTTTTGCCGAAGAATTCCGGCAGCTGTATCAGGGAACCGACGTGCAGGCGGCGATCTGCGCGCCATTCACCGACTTGGAAGTTCTGGTGGAGGCCTTTCGGGGAACCGGCATCGGTGTTGGCGCGCAGAATGTGCACTTCGCGGACAGCGGCGCCTACACGGGAGAAATCTCGGCAGCCATGCTGGAGGAAATCGGTGTAGACTTCTGCATTGTCGGCCACTCGGAGCGGCGGCAGTATTTTGCCGAGACCGATGAGACGGTGAACCTCAAGTTGAAAAAACTGCTGGAAGGCCTGATCCGCCCGATCATGTGCGTGGGCGAGAGCCTGGAGCAAAGAGATGTCGGACAGCTCTTCGACGTGGTCAGAGGCCAGCTGACGAAGGGTCTTGAAGGCATTCCCGCAGAGGCAATACGAAAGATAGTTATCGCCTATGAGCCCATCTGGGCCATCGGTACGGGACGGACGGCAAGCCCGGAGCAGGCGGAGGAAATGTGCGCCTTTATCCGGCAGACTCTGATCGAACTCTACGATGAGGAGACGGCGGATGAGGTGATCCTCCAGTACGGCGGCAGCGTGAAGCCGG
>JAUNRL010000174.1 GCA_030535715.1 Bacillota bacterium | reverse complement strand
AAGACATCTATATGCTGCTGTGCCACGGCGCGAAACAATTCGACGTCGCCTGGGACAGCCAGGTGGCGCAGTATGTGCTGGATCCCGGGCGCAGCGATTACAGCATCGCGGCCATGAGCACCGAGTTCCTGCATGAGACTGTGGAGGAGGAGAAGGATTTCCTCGCCTCCAGCGGGCAGATGGATCTGTTCTCAGATCCGGCCGCCGACTATCTGGAATACGGCCTGCGGTGGAGTGTGGCGGCGATCAACCTGCGCCGCATCCAGGAGCAGGAGATCCGCATCCAGGGGCTGGACGGAGTGCTCTGTGATATCGAACTGCCTCTGATCGAGGTGATGGCAGCCATGGAGAAAGAAGGCTTCAAAGCGGACCCCGGATTCCTGCAGGAATTCGGCGACAAGCTCTCTGCGGAGATTGACCGGCTGACGGCTGAGATTCACGAGATGGCAGGGGAGGCGTTCAACATCAACTCTCCGGCACAGCTGGGGCCGATCCTCTTCGAGAAGCTTGCGCTGCCCCATGGCAAGAAAACGAAACGGGGCTATTCTACCAGCGCAGATATCCTGGAGAAGGTGAAGGACAAGCACCCGATCGTACCGGCGATCCTGGAATACCGGCAACTGAGCAAGCTGAAGAGCACTTACATCGACGGGCTGATCCCGCTGATCAACACAGAAGACGGCAAGATCCACGCCCATTTCATGCAGACCGTGGCCGCCACCGGCCGCATCAGCTGCACGGAGCCGAACCTGCAGAACATCCCCATCCGTACCGAGCTGGGACGCCAGCTGCGGAAGGCTTTCGTTCCGGACGATAAAGAGCATACCCTGGTGGGCGCCGACTACTCCCAGATCGAGCTGCGGGTACTGGCCCACATGGCGGAGGATCCGGCGCTGATCGAAGCGTTCAACCATGGCGAGGACATCCACCGGGCCACGGCAGCCAACGTACTGGGCGTGCCGGAGGATCAGATCACTCCGGAGGAGCGCAGCCGTGCGAAAGCAGTGAACTTCGGTGTGATCTACGGTATGAGCGCTTTCGGTCTGTCCAGCAATCTGAACATCTCCCGCCGGGAAGCGGAGGAATACATCAATGCGTATTTCGACAAGCACCAGGCGGTGAAGGCTTTTATGGACGGGCAGGTTGCCTTCTGCAAGGAGAACGGCTACGTGGAGACCATGTTTGGCCGCAAGCGTTACATCAACGAGATCAAAGCTTCTCAGTACATGGTCCGGCAGATCGGAGAGCGCCTGGCCATGAATTCGCCCATCCAGGGCAGCGCGGCCGATATCATCAAGATCGCCATGATCCGGGTGTACCGCGCGCTGAAGGAACAGGGTCTGCAGTCGAAGCTGATCCTGCAGATTCACGACGAGCTGATCATTCATACGCTGGAGGAGGAGAAAGACGCGGTGAAACAGCTGCTTGTGGACATGATGGAAGGCACAGTGGAGATGAAGGTAAAGCTGAAGGCTGATCTCAACGAAGGCGGGAACTGGTATGAACTCAAGTAAGGGACAGGGCAATCCGTATCCGGCAGCGACGGGCAGCACGCCGGAGGGGTCGGGCCGGACCGCAGTGAACCGCACGCCGGGATGCGATACCGGGAAGACGGCCGCTTCTTTTGTGCTGGGTCTGACCGGGGGCATCGGGACGGGCAAATCCACGGCGGCCGCCTATCTGACATCCCGCGGCTTTACCCATATCGATGCCGATCAGATCGGACGGGATCTGACCAGACCGGGCAGTCCGGTACTGGCTGTTCTGGAGGAAACCTTCGGCAAAAGCCGGGCCCATCCGGATCGGACGTCCCTTCTCCTGAAGGACGGCAGTCTTGATCGGGCCGGTCTGGCCGGGATTGTTTTCGCCGATCCGCATCAGAAGGCCAGGCTGGACGGGATCATGTTCGCGGAGATTCTCTGCATCATCCGGGAAAGGATCGGCGCGGCGGAGGGACCGGTGCTGCTGGACGCACCGCTGCTCTTTGAATCGGGCGCTGATACACTGTGCGATGCGGTGCTGCTCGTGACCGCGGACGGGGAAGCCCGGATCCGGCGGGTGATGGCCAGGGACGGCGCGTCCCGGGAGGACGTACTGGCACGGATCCGCAGCCAGATGAGCGATGCGGAGAAACGGCAGAAGGCGGATCTGGTCGTCGACAATTCCGGCAGCCGGGAGGAACTGTTCTGCCGATTGGATGAAGCGCTGCAGACATTGCTCTGCGGAATCGCGGATCACGGCTTTCTTTCCCGTTGATCAGGCGTTGCTGCGCCGGCCATTTCACCGGAGCGCGATCCGGCCAATTCACGAAGTGTGATATTGACAAACGATGGGTTTCCGACTAAAATAAACGAGTGCCTGAACAGGCGGATATGCGGCCTTGGCGGAATTGGCAGACGCGCACGTTTGAGGGGCGTGTGGGAGACCGTACCGGTTCAAGTCCGGTAGGCCGCACCA
>JAUNRL010000173.1 GCA_030535715.1 Bacillota bacterium | reverse complement strand
CAGAAATACCTGCGTGCGCCAGGACACATGTTGGTAAATGATTACTTTCAGTGCTTCCACCGGATGAACTCCTTGCTTCCTCTCGCTGCACTGTCATAGTATACCATTGTTTCGCCGGTTTCTCAACCTCGCGGTGTCCGGAGCGCCTGCCTGCGGAACAGACTGCTCAGAGCGCCCGTCTGTTCACGAACGCCTGCAGTCTCCGTCATACTGGAAAACAGGGGCCGAGAAACGGCCCCTGTCCGATATACTATATGCCCGTGCGGCGTATATAGCACGCCTTAATAAACGATAACTCTGGTTCCCTTCTTGCAGTTCTGCCAGATTTTTGCCGCACCATCCTTCGGATTACGGATGCATCCGTGGGACGCCAGCCTGCCCAGCTTCTTCCCCCAGCTGCCCTTGACGCCGTGGAGAGCATTCATGCCGGAGTAGCAGCTCCAGAATTTGATGCCGTGGCGGGCGGAGATTCTCTTCTTGATCATCTTGTTGCCCGTGGGGCTCGGTGTGGTGGCCTTGCCCATGGAGACCGGCCAGTTGTAGCCGTTCAGGGAGACATACTTGCCGCCTTCCTCTTTGAACATGTAGAGGTGCTGGGTGTAGGTGCTGACCCAGATGACCCGGCCGTTCTTCGGCTTCAGGCTTTTGTTGCTGTTCAGGTAATCGTTAATGAAGAACTCTGCCGATTCCAGACCGTAGTCGCCATTAGGCTGGTAGTCCGCCCTGGCGCCTCTCGCCGCAATTCTGGCGACATAGGCTCTCTTGCCCCTGGGATTATCGAAGTAATAGTTGCCCGCGGAATAACCGTCGGTGATGACCCGGGTTCCCGCCTTCATCTTGACACCGCCGTACGTTCTCGTCTTCTTCAGCGTAACGGCGATCTCCATCCTGGCAACGCACTGCTTGTCGACGTAGGTCGGTTCAGAGACCTCCCCGGTCCAGACGCCATTCGTGGTCTCTCCGTTGATATCATGATAAGTCAGATTAGCCTTGTTCTTCGAGGCTTCCTTCAGGCGAACCGCAAACACGCGGAATTTGTAATTATTCCGAGCCTTCAGTCCCTTCTTCTCGATCTCCAGGTTTCTGGTCACGCCAACGCTTTCCCATTTGCCATTTGCATTCCGGAAGCCAATATTATATGCTTCTGCATTATTGGACTTATTCCACTTCAGCTTGACCGAATGGAAACCGGACAGTGCTGTCACTACAGGCTTGTCAGGAATGATCACCGGCTTTGGGCTCTCGTTCTCTGCCGCATCGACATCCTGCACCTCAACCACAGCGCTCTCAAGATCCGAATCCTGCGTGCCGACCACCTGATCTTCCGCCGGGCTCTCCACCTCCTCCGCGGCAAACACGCCGAGGCCGGTCATGGTGAAGAGCATCGCGACAGCCGTCAGAATACACATCATCTTCTTCATCTTCTTCATCGCCAATCCTTTCTCTACTGCTGAATGATTATTATTGCTGTTGCGTCATACTTGACGTAATTATATCAAGTATCCACATGTCATTCAAGGGCTTTCCTCATTTCCTGACCACATGCCAGATCCGGAATCCGTCCACCTCGTCGACGGGCTCATAGGATATGGGCTTTCCTTCTTCGCCGTACCATTTGTTGAAGTAGTCTTCCATCCTGTCCACATTCCTGTCCTCAATAACGTAGACCTTCTCGTTGCCGATGATGTCCCCGAAGACGTTGTCCAGGCCCAGGCCCTTCATCTTCTCCAGCAAATAGGGTGACCTGGTTCCCCATCCGCCGAAGGTCAGCACGTTGGGATCCGGCTGAGGCGCGCGCAGCGGCGAAGCATAGGACGGCAGGTTCTTCTTTTCCCGGGTGGAGAACACATAGACATGATTCGGATCGCCCGCGATCCGCTCCGTCAGCGCCGCAGGCCTGAGATTGCTGACCATCTTCTGATGTTTGTCCGCGCAGCGCTCCCATCCCAGCCAGATCCCCCCTGCCAGACCGATGATCAACGCGATGCTGACCAGCCCGACAGCCACGGAGGCCGCCTTCTGCATCCCGGATTCCCTGTCCACCCAGAGAGACCAGCACTTGAACCAGTCGAAGTAATAGAGCAGCCACAGGGTCGCGCCCAGATCCGCCACATACATGGCCCGGTAAGCCGGCCGGCCGATGTAAAACAGACCCAGATAGATGCAGAAAGTCGCTGCCCCTGCCGCAAAGAGGAAGGGCCAGTAACGCGGTTTCAGCAGAATCAGGCCGAGAATGGCAATGACCGCGAGGATCGACAGGTGTATGCCCGTGGCGGTATGCTTCCTGACCTGGGAAATGATGTGCTTCACGCAGCTCTTCGCCGCATGCACCGTCGCAGCCGGTCCGTTCTCCCTGTTCTTGGCGTAGATCTGGTTGACCTTGTGCAGATTCTCCTCGCTGGCCGCGCCATCGTAATCAAAGTACCAGTTGTGAATCAGATAGAGATCGTTTTCGGAC
>JAUNRL010000172.1 GCA_030535715.1 Bacillota bacterium | reverse complement strand
TACAGCCAATGGGGAAGATGTGTACTGGTTCAGGAAAATGGATCTGAGGTAAGGATTGCCTTTGCAAAGGCAACGTCAGACAGAGTAGAAATCCGGGGCTGCGCATACCGTGCAGTTCCGGATTCTTCTTAAGCCGCGTGTTGATGGGGCGGGGTTATTCTAGTACAATAACAGTGTCTGTGAGACACAGGAATGCGACAACGGAGTTTCACCCGCTCGCCTGCGGGATGCGGAAACAGCTCCATCAGGAGGAAAACGAATATGAAGGTAGATGTACTGGTAGCCGAGATCGGCTCCACGACCACCGTGGTAAACGCATTTAATGACATTGATACGGAGAATCCCGTCTTCTGGGGACAGGGACAGGCGCCCACATCGGTGCTGGAAGGCGACGTCCGCATCGGCCTGCAGGGAGCCGTCGACGACCTCTGCGCCCGGAAGGGGATCGATCATCTGGAATACGATGAGATGCTGGCCACGTCATCGGCGGCCGGCGGCCTGAAGATGACTGTGCATGGGCTGGTCTATGACATGACGGCCCGGGCGGCCAAGGAAGCGGCTCTGGGTGCAGGCGGCATTATTCACTATGTGACGGCGGGAAAGCTGCGCCGCACAGACCTGAAGAAGATCCGTGACATCAACCCCAATCTGATTCTCATCGCCGGCGGCGTGGACTACGGCGAGCGGGGCACGGCCATCGACAACGCGGAGATGATCCGCGGCATGGGGCTGAAGGCGCCGGTGATTTACGCGGGCAACATCGAAAATCAGGAAGAAATGGAGCTGATTTTCGATGAAGAGAGCGGCCAGAAGCTTTACAACGTGGATAACGTTTATCCGAAGATCGACAACATGAACGTGGAGCCCTGCCGCAAGGTGATTCAGGAAGCCTTCGAGGAACACATCACCGGCGCGCCGGGCATGGAGCATGTCCGGGATATGGTCAACGGACCGATTATTCCCACGCCGGGCGCGGTGATGGAATGCGCCAAGCTCCTCTACGACTGCATCGGCGATCTGATGGTGCTGGATATCGGAGGCGCCACTACCGATGTGCACTCCGTGGCCACAGAATCGGATATGGTCGCCCGGATTATGACGGCGCCGGAGCCAAAGGCCAAGCGGACGGTGGAAGGTGACCTGGGTCTGTATGTCAATCGGATGAAGGTCATTGAGTCCATGGGACGGGAGAAGTTTGAAGATCTCTGCGTGAAAGCCGGTGTCGATCCGGAGAAGACGCTGGAGACCTATGTGGCCATCCCGAAGAACGAAGACGAAATCAACATGGTGGAGATCCTGGCGGAGGAAGCCTGCATGAAGGCGGTGGAACGCCACGCCGGACAGATCCGTTACATCTATGGCCCGTCGGGAAGAACCACGGTGGCCGAAGGCAAGGATTTGACCACGGTACGCTGGATCGTCGGCACCGGCGGCGCCATGACCCGGCTGCCCCACCGGAAGGAGATCATGGGCCGGATCTGCGAGTACGACGAAACGGGCACCCGTCTGTTCCCGACCTCCCACGCGGAGATTCTGGTGGATAACGATTATATCATGGCCTCTCTGGGCGTGCTGTCCAGGAAGCACCGGGAGGGAGCCATCCGGCTTCTGGAACAGAGTCTGGGCATCACCTTCGAGGCGATGGAGGAAAACTCCTATGGCATCAAAAAGGCCGGATCCGGCGCGAAGGGGGAATCCGGCGCGGACGAAGTTCCCGCAGCCCTGACCGGTGTCGCGGAGGAACTCGCCAAAAAGGATGCTGACCGGCAGGCTCTGATTCAGCACATCAAAGAGTGCGAGGAACAGGGTTACGATATGACTACTTACAAGCTGAACCTGGGTCTCATCATCGAAGAGGAGGCCGAGGCCATTGAGGCGGAGAAGGCGAAGGAAGAGGGAGAACGAATCATGCGGGAGGCGGCGGAAAAGGATCGCCGCATGGTGCAATCCTGCGGAACCACGGAGCTGGCGGAGGATGGCCGGCCCAGGTGCAACCGGGAATGCCATATCTGCAGCCACACCCACTGCCCTTTCCGCACCAGGAGATCACGGACGCCGGAGCGGAAACTTCGTGCGGATGCCCTCCGTTATAATGCCGGGGACGAGTATATTCTGGAATATGCGTCAGAAGAGGAAACGGCGGAAGCTTATGACGAACTGGTTGAAGAATACGGTCAGGAAAATGGCATAGTGAATAAACAACGCCTTGCGCATCCCGCCTGTTTCGGGTATACTAACACTTGCCTGCAGAGCATCCGGTCTGCAGGGAACAACCTGGAGACGTATCGAAGTGGTCATAACGAGCCGCACTCGAAATGCGGTTGTCCGCAAGGGCACGTGGGTTCGAATCCCACCGTCTCCGCCAAAACAGGACTACGCATTGGATACAATGTGTAGTCCTTCTGCTGTATGACGGGCATGCCGTCAATCTGTGGTGAGAGTCCACAAGGGGCGTAAC
>JAUNRL010000024.1 GCA_030535715.1 Bacillota bacterium | reverse complement strand
TCGTCGGTGTAGAGCTGGTGTATTTCGGCGATGCGTAACCCAGAATATACCGGTTGTTGATGGCGTAAGAGCCTTCCTTGACCTTGTCATGCTTGTTTCCTTCAATAGTATAGACATAGGTCGTTCCGCCGGATTTCCCTGTTCCGGAAACCATTCCGATATGATCCGCATAATCCCGGACGCTCCAGGAGAAGTAGATCAGGTCACCGGGCTTTGGCGTGTAATTGCCGCCCCACTGCCTGGATTTGTAGTATACCCCCTGCTTCTTCGCCCATCCCCGGTCCGCATTGGCCAGTTTGGGAATGATGGAAGTGGCCACACCCGCCTTGGAGGCGGCCCAGCAGATGAACATGGCGCACCAGGGCTGTTTATTCATCCCGTACCACGCGCCGAAATAGGTATTGTTTCCGCTCTTTTCCGCATAGCCGACCTGCGTCTTTGCAAAGCCGACGATATCCTTCCGCTGATCCCCGGTAACTTTGTAATTGATCGTTTTCAGGGCAGGATAACTGGCCGCCGATACTTCAGCGTCTGCTCCCGGAACTACCTTCATAATTTCCGGAGAGGCAGCAAAGACCGTCAGTGCCATACAAACCGATACCGCAAGCGCTAAAACTCTTTTCACGACAAACTCCTATCTGAACCGATGAAATGATGACATATTTTTGAACAGTATACCATATCTTCCATCTTTTGTAAACTAAAATCCAAAAAAACCCATTTCTGTCAATCATGCCTCGACATAATCGCACAGAAATGGGTTTTAATGACAAAGATTTCCTGTTATTGTCAATCCCTTCCGGCCCGTCTCTCTGCGGCATCGAGAACATGCCGCATGAGTATCGCCGTGGTCACGCTGCCCACACCGCCGGGCACCGGCGTGATCATGGCCGCCTTCTGTTCCGCTTCATCGTAGTCCACGTCGCCGCAGAGCCTGCCTTCTTCGTCCACGTTGACGCCCACGTCCAGGATGATCTGTTCCTCGCCCAGCTTGTCCGCGCCGATCATCCGCGCACGTCCGATGGCGGCGATAACCACATCCGCACCGCTTCCCGCCCGGGCGAAGTCTTCCTTCGTCGTCCTGCTGTGGAGCATGGTGACCGTGGCATTGCGTCTCAGGGCCATCATGGCCACCGGCTTGCCGATTACCAGGCTCCGACCCATAACCGTCACTTTCCTGCCCTTCAGGTCTATACCGTAATGATCGAGGATTGCCAGGCAGGCCTCCGCCGTACAGGGCGGATAACCCCTCCCCGTATCCATGAATACGCCGGCCATGGAGCCGGAGGTGATGCCGTCCATATCCTTGGCCGGGGAAAGACGCTCACAGACAAGAGCTTCATCGACCCGGACCGGGAAGGGACGCAGCATCAGCACACCATCGATGCTCTCATCCTCGTTGAGCCGATCGACGATTTCCAGCAGTTCTTCCTGGGGGATCTCCGCATCAAGCGCGAACCGTTTCACCTCGATGCCGGTCTTTTCCGCGCGCTTCACCGCGCCCCGCTCATAGGCCAGATCCCCCGGCCGCTCACCCATGCGGACGATGGCCAGAGTCGGAATAATGCCCTGCTGCCGCAGCACCTGCGCCCGGGCCGCTGATTTGCCCGTCAGTTCATCGGCAACTTCCCTGCCGCTCAGTCTCTTCGCCATGTCGTCTTCCCCTTTCGGTTACAGCACCGTGTTCATCAGCTTGTTTGCCGTATAGCCGAACACCCCGTCGGCCAGACCGCCGTAATATACAATGTAGGAAGCGCATCGTCCGTTGAGCCGATCCGCCACCTTCTTGTTTTTCATCATGTTGGTGTTGATGTAAACATTCAGAGACGCCGCCTGCATCGCCGCCTTGCAGAGCACAGCGCTGGACGCCGCGTCGGAAACCGCGATGCGGTTGCCTTTGATCGCGAAGTCCTGCGACAGTTCGATGGCCCTGCCGCATTCCCGGATGATGTCCATGGGCACGGTGCAGGCATCGTAGAGCGCTTTCTCCATGGCAACGTCATGCTGCCGCTTCTCCTGCTTCGTCCGGGGATGAACCTGGTACAGTCTGGACAGGGGTTCGAAGATCTCGATGTCCTTCTCCACCAGTTCCAGCAGATTCGCCTGACAGGCCCGGATCTCCACGATCATCTCCTGCATCTCCTCTTCCACATCGGCATACTTCTTTTTGCCCACGGTCAGCGACGCAACCATGTTCCCCAGCGCCGCGCCCAGGGCGCCCACCAGCGCCGCCACGCTGCCGCCGCCGGGAACCGGATCCTTGCTGGCTACATCGGCTATGAATTGTCTCGCATTCTCTTCCAGATATCTCATCTTGCTGTATCCCTCATCCTGCCGTTCGGTTGCCGTTTGTTTCCCTTCCTCCGCTTTCCTCTAGAACAGGCCGCTGATCACGCCACAACTGTCTACGTCGATGTTTTCCGCTGCCGGTTTTTGGGGCAGGCCGGGCATGGTCATGATGTTGCCCGTCAGGCAGACGATGAAGCCGGCGCCGGCGGAGACGCGGATTTCCCGCACCTGAAGCGTCCATTCCCGGGGCGCGCCCAGAAGGGTCTGGTCGTCGGAAAAGCTGTATTGTGTCTTGGCCATGCAGATGGGCAGACCACCGAAGCCCAGACTCTCCAGCTTCTTCAGCATCTTCATGGCCGGCGGCTGAATAACCACATGATTCGCCCGGTAGACATTTTGGGCGATGACCCTGATCTTTTCCTCAATGGTCATATCCAGGTCATAGGCATAGCGGAAGTCCGCCGGCTGTTCGCAGAGCCGGACCACTTCCTCGGCCAGGGCGATGCCGCCTTTTCCGCCTTTGCCCCAGACCTCGCTGAGGGCCACATTGACGCCAAGAACCGTGCACTTTTCCTCCACCAGAGCCAGCTCCGCCTCCGTATCCGCAGGGAAGCGGTTGATGGCCACCACCGCCGGGAGCCCGTAGATCTGCGTGATATTCTCCACATGCTGAAGAAGGTTGGGCAGTCCGGCTTCCAGAGCCTCCAGATTCTCCTCCTGCAGATCGGCCTTCGCCGCGCCTCCGTGGTGTTTCAGCGCCCGCACCGTCGCAACGATAACCACCGCCGAAGGCTTGATGCCGGCCATCCGGCACTTGATGTCCAGAAATTTCTCCGCGCCCAGATCCGCGCCGAATCCGGCCTCGGTGATGACGTAATCCGCCAGTTTCCCTGCCGTTTTAGTCGCCATCACGGAGTTGCAGCCATGAGCGATATTGGCGAAGGGACCGCCGTGAATCAGCGCCGGGGTATGCTCCAGGGTCTGAACCAGATTGGGCTTCAGGGCATCCTTCAGCAACGCGGCCATGGCGCCCTCCGCGTGAAGCTGTCCCGCCGTTACCGGTTCCTCGTCATAGGTATATCCCACGATGATCCGAGAAAGGCGATCCTTCAGATCATTAATGTCTCTGGCCAGGCAGAGAATAGCCATGACCTCGCTGGCCACGGTGATATCGAAGCCGTCTTCCCGAGGGGTTCCATTCACCCGACCACCCAGGCCGTCGGTGATGAACCGCAGCTGCCGGTCGTTCATATCCACACAGCGCTTCCAGGTGATCCTGCGCGGGTCGATCCGCAGGGAATTACCCTGCTGGATGTGGTTGTCCAGCATAGCCGCCAGCAGATTGTTGGCCGCACCGATGGCATGCATATCGCCGGTAAAATGCAGATTGATGTCCTCCATGGGAATGACCTGGGCGTAACCGCCGCCGGCCGCGCCACCCTTGATGCCGAACACCGGTCCCAGGGAAGGCTCACGCAGAGCAACCATGGTCTTCTTTCCGATCTTCCGCATGGCATCCGCCAATCCCACTGTCGTAGTCGTTTTGCCTTCTCCCGCCGGCGTGGGCGTAATCGCCGTCACCAGCACAACCTTCCCGTCGGGCACATCGGCCAGATCCGTCAGGATGTTGTAATCGATCTTCGCTTTGTCGTTGCCGTACTGCTCCACATACTTTTCATCGATGCCGGCCTCCGCCGCAATTTGCCGGATGTGCTTTGCCTGCGTTTCCTGTGCGATCTGGATGTCTGTCTTCATGATTTTTCTCCTTCTCTGTTCAATGCATGTTCCTGAGAAATGTCTTCCGATGAATCGGGCATGGTCCGTGCGCCCGAAGTCCCTCATAATGGGCTTTCGTTCCGTATCCCTTGTTCCTTTCGAAAGCGTAGTACGGATACACCTTCGACCAGGCGGTCATCATCCGGTCCCGCGTTACTTTGGCCACAATGGAAGCGGCGGCAATACAGAGCACCTTCGCATCTCCCCTGACAATGGAACGCTGAGGAATGTCCAGTCCCTCCAGGGTAACCGCGTCAATGAGCACCCGGCCGATCTGCGCCCGGTCTTCACCGGTTCTCCGGCGAAGATTCTCCCGGGCGTGATCGATGGCTTCACGCATGGCCAGTTTCGTGGCCTGCAGAATATTCATCTCATCGATCTGATGCCAGTCGGCCTGACCGATCCCCACGGCCAGCGCCTTTTCCATGATCACATCGTAGAGTTCTTCTCTCTTCTTCTCCGACAGCTTCTTGGAGTCGTCGATGCCCGGCACGTCGAAGTCCCCGGGCAGAACCACCGCCGCGGTAACCACCGGTCCGGCCAGAGGTCCCCGGCCCACTTCATCCACACCGGCAACGAAGCGGATGCCCTGCCGGCGCACCTCATCCTCCGTGCGCTTCATCTCCGCCAGTCTCTCGATCTGCTTCCGCAGCCGTTCTTCCTTCGTCGCCATACTACCGTTCCTCCGAAGCGTCCCCGCCGTCCGGCGCGCACCGGCCCGGCAGGGCCTCTGTATCCGGCCGCATCTCCAGTGTGATCCGCCCGATTTTCCCGGCGCGAAATTCATCCAGCACCAGCCGGCCGATCCGTTCGTAATCGATGCGTTTGCCCGGGAGGATGCAGCCGCGCTTTCGCGCCATGGCCTCCATGACTTCCAGAGGCGTTCCGTCCACATCCTCCAACCGGTAGCGTTCCCGCAGCATCTGCGGGTACTGCTCCGCCAGATATCCGATCAGTTCCATTCCCAGGGTGGGAATGTCCATGATCTCATCCTTAATCGATCCACAGAAAGCCAGGTTCCGTCCCACCTGCGGATCCTCGAACTTCGGCCAGAGAATTCCCGGCGTATCCAGAAGCTGCATGCCGCCGGCGAGCCTGATCCACTGCTTTCCCTTCGTGACGCCTGGCCGGTCTCCCGTCTGGGCGCTCTTTCGGCCGGACATCCGGTTGATCAGCGAGGACTTTCCCACGTTGGGGACGCCCACGATCATCAGCCGAAAAGGGCGTCTGGCAGCGTTTCGGGATTGCCTTTGCTGATCCATCTCCTCCAGCATCCGAAGCAGGTCTTTCACCCCGTCTCCGGAACTGCTGTTGAGCCGTGCCGCGCCGTCACCGCCTTCCCGGAAATGCTCCGCCCAGGCCCGGGTTGCCTTCTCATCCGCCAGATCCCGCTTGTTCAGCGCCACAATCCGCAGCTTTTCCCCGAGAAGCTCGCCGATCAGCGGGTTTCGGCTGGACTCAGGGATCCTGGCGTCGATGACCTCCACGGCTACGTCCACCATCTTCAGATTTTCCCTGATCAGTTCCCGCGTCTTTTTCATATGTCCGGGGTACCAGTTGATCTTCTCCATCGTAAGCCCGCTTCCTCTCTACGGTTCCGCCCCTCCTGCCGGCAGTTTAGCCCGCCAGACCAAAACGAAAAAAGGGACCGGCAGAAGGTCCCTCTCTCATCGTTCTTCTCTGGTCTTGATCTTCGCCGACTTGCCGGTTCTCTGCCGCATGTAATGCAATCTTGCCCGGCGGACTTTGCCGCGTCTGACCACTTCAATCTTCTCCACCAGCGGGGAGTGAACCGGGAACGTCTTCTCTACGCCGACGCCGGAAGCGATTCTTCTGACCGTAAAGGTCTCGCCGATTCCGCCGTTCTGTCTCTTCAGAACGAATCCCTCGAATACCTGAATTCTTTCTCTGTTTCCTTCTTTGATCTTCACATGAACCTTGACGGTATCTCCCACATTGAAGGCAGGGATGTCAGATTTCATATACTCCTGAGTGATCTGGTTCAATACATCCATTGTGTCTTCCTCCTTCCCTTCGCAGCGTTCGTGACGGGAAACAACCGTCAGAGGACCGCCCGTAAATAATCCTGGCGCCCGCATGATCCGCAGACACCAGAAAATTATATCGCAGTTTATTCCGTTTGACAAGCGGGAATCCCCGATTTTTTCCCGGTTTGTTCCGGTTTTTGGCAAAGGCGGTTCCGTCTCCACTGTTTACGCTCTCGGATGAGCCCGGTCATACACATCCTTCAGCCGGCTCTTCGTTGCTGACAGGTAGATCTGGGTCGCCGTGATGTCGTCGTGGCCCATGAGTTCCTGCAGGGTTTTCAGATCCGCCCCGTTCTGCAGCATATGCACGGCGAAGGAATTGCGCAAGGTATGGGGTGTCAGCCGATGCTCCAGGCCCGCCTGCCGTCCGTAGTCGCGCAGGATCTTCCACAGTCCCTGCCGGGTGATCCGCCGTCCGTTCTGGTTGACGAACAGCGCCTTCTCATTTTCGTTGCCTTTGATCAGCTTTTCCCGGACATCGTAAACGTAATTCTCCAGCGCCGCTCTGGCCGGCCGCCCCAGAGGCACGATCCGCGCCTTGCTGCCCACACCGTCGCAGGTGACGAATCCCATGCGCAGGTTCACGTCTTCCAGATTCACTTCGATCAGTTCACTGACCCGGATGCCCGTGGCGTACAGCACCTCCAGGATAGCCCGGTCGCGCACGCCCTTATTGCTTTCGTCGGGGCAGGCCAGCAGCTGGTCGATTTCCTGGATGGTCAGAAACTCCACCTTCTTCCGCTCGATCTTCGGCGAGCGGATGTTTTCCGTCGGATCCGCGCTCATCCGGTTCCGGCTGATCAGGAACCGGTAAAAGGCTCGGACCGATGCCACCTTGCGGTTGATGGTGGATCCCGATCTTCCCGCCTGCTTCAGCTGATGCAGATATGCCACAACGTCGGTGCTGGTCACTTCCGTCATTTCCGCGCGGCCCTGCTGACGCGCAAAGGCAATGAACTCGCTGATGTCCCTCCCATAGGCTTCGCAGGAATTCCTGGCCAGCTTCTTTTCATCGGTCAGATAGTCGATAAACTCGGTTTTGTAATCGATCATCTTTCTTATCCTCTCCCCAGATAATGTCCCGCCATAAACAACGCGGCAATGGTCTTCGCATCTTCCAGCTGGCCGCTGGCCGCCATGTCGTACACCTCGTCAAAAGGCATCAGCACAACCTCAATGGATTCATCCTCATCCAGCTGCTGGCTGCCGGGAGTGATTCCCCTCATCAGGTACAGGTGAATAACCTCTTCCGAGTAACCCACGCTGGGGTTGATTTTTCCCAGTGGAATGATCTCCGACGCCGTGTAGCCGGTCTCCTCCTTCAGCTCCCGGATCATGACCTTTTCCGGATCCGTTTCCCCGGGGTCGATCTTGCCGGCCGGCACCTCCAGCACAACACGGTCGCAGGCATAGCGGAACTGCCGCACCATCACGGCCTTCCCGTCCTCCGTCAGCGCGACAGCCGCGGATGCGCCGCCATGCTCGACGATCTCCCGGCAGGCATGACCCTTCGGTGCCGTCACCGTGTCCACGCGGACGTTCAGGATGGTTCCGTCATAGATTTTTCTGCTGTTTACGCGCTTCTCCTCATTAATCATGCTTCTGCTTTTCCTTTGTCATTTCGATGGAACGGTCTACGGCTGCCTGGAAGCCCTCGGCGATGTCATCCATAAATCCGTTTTTCTGCAGGGCATGCACCGCTTCGATGGTGGTGCCTCCCGGCGAACAGACGTTGATCCGCAGTTGTTCCAGGCTCTCGGGACTCTGCAGCACCATTTTCGCCGCGCCCAGAACAGCCTGGGCAGCGAAGACTCTTGCCTGCTCCCTGTCCATGCCGTTGGCCTGCGCCGCATGCACCAGTCCTTCAATGTACATATAGGTGTAGGCGGGGCTGCTGCCGCTGACCCCGATCACGCAGTCAATCAGACTCTCCTCTACCCCTTCGGTTCTTCCCGCCGGCCCGAGAACACGCCTGGCCAGTTCCAGATCCTCTCCACCCACCGGTTCCTTTCGGCAGACGGCAATCATAGCCTCGCCGACCATGGCCGGCGTATTGGGCATAATCCGGATGACCCGGGCATCTTCGCCCAGAAATCCGCGGATATAGTCGATGCTGATCCCCGCCGCCATGGAGATGATCAGCTTCGTTGGCCGGTACTTTTCGGCCACCTGTTCCAGAACCGGCTCCATGCCCTGAGGCTTGACCCCGATGATGATGACCTCCGATGCGCCGACCAGACCCCCGATGCTGTCGGTCATGGACAGCTGGGGCATCTCCTCCTGCCGCTTTTCCGCCAGCTGCCGGTTCTGATCGCAGATCAGAATGCGGTCTTCTTTTCCGGCCGAGGAAGACGCGTAGCTCTTCAGAATGGCTCCGCCCATGTGTCCAACGCCGATAAACCCAGTTTTCATCATATTGGCCTTTCTGTTCTCTTACCATATTATCCTCGGTGACTCCATCGCGCAAGACCCGATTGTGTCCGATTCCCGCGCTGTTCCGCCGTCCGGTCACTTACAGATCACGGAAACGGAACTGTGCCGCGCCGCTGGCGTAGTCAGCGACGATCTGTCCCTGTCCCTTCAGGTGGTACTGATCGGTCACCAGGCCTTCCAGACCACCCGGTCCTCTGGCCTGGAGCTTGCCGGTACTGATTCCCACCTCCGCGCCGAAACCGTAGCGGAATCCGTCGGCAAAGCGGGTAGAGCAGTTCTGGTACACGCCCGCCGAATCCACCAGAGCCATGAAGTGCGCCGCAGAATCCTTATCCTCGGTGATGATGCAGTCCGTGTGGTGGGAGCCGAACCGGTTGATGTGATCGATGGCCTGATCCAGAGAATCCACAATCCGCACGGACAGTACCATGTCCAGATACTCCATCCCGTCATCCTCGGGGGTCGCGGGCGCGCAGCCGATCAACCGCACCGTATCTTTATCCCCCAGGAATCGGATCCTGCTTCCGGCAGTGTCGGCCAGAGCCGGAATCAGCACGCGGGCGATATCCCGGTGCACCAGAAGGGTCTCCACCGCGTTGCAGGCGGCCGGATACTGGACCTTGGAGTCGATGATCACCGATACGGCCAGGTCGATATTCGCCGCGGCATCCACATAGATATGGCAGATGCCGTCAGCGTGACCCATGACCGGAATGCTCGAGTGATTCATGATGTACTGAACGAACTGATTTGATCCCCGGGGAATCAGCAGATCCACATCTCTGTCGCACTGCAGCAGTTCGTCGATCTGCTGCCGGTCCTCCAGAAGGACCGCGAAGCGGTCGGGCAGACCCGCTTCCACCGCCGCCTGCCCAATGATATCGAATAGAGTCCGGTTCGTTGCCTTTGCTTCGCTTCCTCCCTTGAGGATGATTCCGTTGCCGCTCTTGATGCAAAGGCAGGCGATCTGCACCAGCGCATCCGGCCGGGATTCGAAGATGACGCCGATGACGCCAATGGGACAGGTCTCCCGGGTCAGAACCAGATCCTCATCCAGCTGCCGCCGGAGCATCACCCGAAACAGGGGATCCTCCATGCTGATCAGATCCCGGGCGCCGGCAATGCAGTCCCGCATCTTCTTTTCATCAAAGCGCAGTCGTCCGACGATGGGCGCCGGCAGCCGGTTTTTTTCCGCCGCCGCCAGGTCCTGCCGGTTTGCGGCGAAGATTTCCTGTTCCTTCTCCTTCAGCCCCCGGCAGACCGCTTCCAGCGCAGCGTTCCGTACCTCCTCCGGAAGGGAGGCCAGCCGAAAACTGCTTTCCTTTACCTGATGTATGCTTTCCTTTAATTCCATGTCTGTCTCCTGTTCACCCGGAGCCTTTTCTTTGGCTCCGCATCATCCGATGCCATCCGGTGCCAGCCTTTGCAGAAAAGCCCGAACAAAGTGATTGGTTTCCCGGTACTGCGTCTCTCCGTTATTCTCCAGAACGAGAAATCCGCTTCCCGCCGCGGGATATCGGGCGAATTGCTCCTCGGCAACTCCAGCTGCCCGAAGATCGACCATCGCCAGTCCATCCCGGCGGATCAAAGGCAACACCACCCGGAAATCCCCGCTGCCGCCGTCAAAGGCAGCCTGTACCGGGCAGCCGTCCCGTTCGTAGCAGCGATAATCCAGAGATAGTCTCCCCTGCGTGCCCTCGATGATCAGCTGATCGCGCCCCGGCCGGATCCGCTTTACCTTCAGGCAGCCGCCCGCCAGCCGGACGGGAAAGCCCATGTTCCCCATGGCCCGGTGGACGTCGCACTTTTCGGTGATCTTTGTCAGCCGGGTCAGCTGCTCTACATCGTCCCGGTTATGCAACAGAATCTTCTCCTCCAGCGCCGGATTCTTCGTCCGCGTGTATTCATAATAGAGTTCCACGCTCTCCACACCGGAGATCTCATCGGTCCGATCCTGCCAGAATCCCATGTAGTTCTCCACTGACTTCTGTTTCAGGTTCGGCAGGAGGCGGCGCAGGGGCGAGTATTTGTCCACCATGCGATACAGATCCAGATCGTAGGGCTGTGCCAGCGCCCGCGTGCCCGCCCGGCGCATCCGCTCCGCCAGAAAGGGCATATCGAAGTGTCGTCCGTTATAGGTGACGACCATATCCACGTCATCAATCAGACGAGCAAAGGCCTGCAGTGTCTCCGCCTCTTCTTCGACAGATTCCGCAAACACCTGATGCAACACGCCCGTCTGCCCATCGTAGAGTCCGCCCAGGACAAACCGATCCCTCCGCGGATTCAGCCCCGTGGTTTCGATATCCAGCACACCGGTCCGCAGTCCGTGAAAATATCCGTCCCAGACGGCGCCGCTGCGGATTCGCGCCCCGGTGGACAAAGTCAAATCTTTCATGAGTATCCTGCAGGGTTATGCCCCGCTCCAAGTATACCATAAAACCGGCATCCCGGCATCGGGATAACAAAAGAGACCTGACACGGTCTCTTTTGTTAAAAGGGGTATTGGGATTAGAGATTAATGAGGTTATCAGGGG
>JAUNRL010000171.1 GCA_030535715.1 Bacillota bacterium | reverse complement strand
GGTGAAGATCAGGTTGTTGTGCAGATTGCCCTTTTCGTCAACGAGCCGGTTCCCCAGCGACAGAATATCCGTCTCGTCTTCGATGTCCACATCGGCCGCCGTAACCAGCCGCTCTTTCGCCTCATCGTTCATCTTGGAATTGCTGTTGATGCAGTATACCGTCTTCCCATTGATGTCATCCAGATCCTCATAGGCGCTGTTTTCCAGGGCAATGACCTGATAATCCTCCCACTGATCCCGTATGCTGCTGATCCGCTGCAGGGCATCTCCGGTGCTGTTCAGAAAGTAGATGGCCGGCAGCAGCAGGATCATCATGATCACCGTCAGAATCATCCCAACATAGAACCGCCGGATGCCCTTCCTCCGGTTGAGGATAAGCGCCAGGATTCCCGCATCAATTGCCGCTAGAATAATCATAATCAGGACAACATATTTCAGCGGGAGCAGCGCCAGGCTCAGCACCAGAATGACAAAGATGACCTCAAGCGCCAGCCCTGCAATCAACACGCCGAAAATCACCGGCACAGGGATCGCCGTCTGGGTGTCATGCACCTGATGGTATTCCCTGCTGAAGAAGTCCTTCATCCGTTCTCCTGCGTTTCCCGGTTCTTCGGACTGCCTGCCCGGTTTCCCGGCCGTGGGGCTGTAGGTTTTTTTCCGCTCTGTTCTGTTGTCCGTCGATTTGTTATCCATATTTCTTTCTGTCGGTTCGGTGTTTCTTCTCCGTTCCCCGTTTCCGCATTCCGCCGCAGCGATCCCCGCGTTCATTTCCGGCAGTTTCCCATTCCTGCTTGTCAGTTCCGCCGATCTGCCCTATAATTTAATCACCATCATCTGGGGCACTAGCTCAATGGATAGAGTACCAGACTTCGAATCTGTTGGTTCGGGGTTCGAATCCCCGGTGCCTCGCCAGAGGCGGTTTCGGCCGCCGGAAGCGCTGCATGAGCGGCGTTTCTTTTTTGTTTTGCGGCAAAACCGCATACAGGAGTTAGATTATACCACAAATCTATAGAAAAAACACCCCCTCAAGTCCGAGAGGGTGCGTGATCTCCGGGCGGTTCCCGCACTTATTCCAGCGCCAGACGAATCAGATGCCCGACCAGTTCTCCGCAGGACATGCCTTCCGTCTGCCACAACTGGGGGTACATGCTGATTTCGGTGAAGCCGGGCATGGTATTGATCTCGTTAAAGACCAGCTTTCCGTCCTCCTGCAGGAAGAAGTCCACCCGGGCCAGCCCCCGGCACTCCATGATCCGATAAATCCGGATAGCCGTCTCCCGGATCTCCTCCTGCTTATCCGGAGAGAGGCCCTGCGCCGTTTCGGTCCGAGAGCCCCGATCCTGATACTTGGCTTCGTAATCGTAAAACTCGTTGGCGGAAATGATCTCTCCCGCGGCCGTGACCCGGGGCGAATCGTTGCCCAGAACGGCCACCTCCAGTTCCCGCCCGATGATGGCTTCCTCCACCAGAATCTTGCTGTCTTCCGCAAAGGCAACGCCGATTCCGGCAATCAGTTCCTCCCGCGTCCTGACTTTGCTGATGCCCACGGAAGAACCGGACGCTGCAGGTTTGACAAAAAGAGGATATTCCCCACGAAAAAACTCTTCCACACCTTCCGCCGCTTCTGCCGGATCGCAGCCGATCCGGTAAAGGATGCAGCACTTCGCCATGTTCGCGGCCTCCGCCTGCTCCACCAGCGCCTTGGCCAGACCCTTGTCCATACAGGCCGCCGAGGTCTTGGTGTCCGATCCGACGAAGGGAATGCCCGCCGTGCGCAGCATCCCCTGCACCGTGCCATCCTCGCCGTACTTGCCGTGCAGCACGGGGAACACCGCATCCACGGCCAGGGTCTTTTCCCCCTCTTCCGTCACGCAGCGAAATCCCGGGTTCTCTCTGTCCAGGGAAAGGCTCAGGGGAGCGTTGCTTTTGTCTTTCTCCCAGCTGCCGTCGGCTATGGCCGAAAGACCGGCTTCCGTCAGAAACCAGCTCCCGTCCTTCCTGATTCCGGCAGTCACCACATCGTAATCGCCGCGATCAATGCTGCGGAGCACGGATACGGCGGACAGCCTCGATATTTCGTGCTCGGAGGATTCTCCACCGAACAGCACAAGTATGATTTTTCGACTCACGGGTTTTCTCCCTCCTGAACAACAGACTCCCGCTGCGCTCGTCTCACGTCGCAGCGGGGCCCTCCATTTTCACTAATACAATCCGGTCAGGGCAGATATTTCTTCGCTGATCGATTTCACCTCCATCGTCGGTTCATATCCGCTGATGCCGAAGAATTTCTTGTACAGCTTTTTCACGTTGCTTTCCAACGTGACCGGCGGACCGTACCAGGCCGCTCCGCCGCCGGCTGTGCCGATCCAGCCCTGCACATCATAGGGCCATCCGGTCGTGCTGCTGGTCATGTTGTATCTCTTGAACGTCAGACCCAGCTTCATCATCTCCGTCGTGGACAGGTTCGTTTTGGTCTGGGGCA
>JAUNRL010000023.1:9723-11175 GCA_030535715.1 Bacillota bacterium | reverse complement strand
ACGAAACAAGCCGAACCAAGGGAAAGAAGAGGCTGCCATTGCGCAGCCTCTTTTTGTGTTTCAGCGGCTCCTAATTGAGCCAGACGGAGTCGGTGCCCAGCATCTGGTGGGTGTCGCTGTTGAAGAGCTTGAAGATGAGGCGGCCTTCCTGCGGGGTGGCCGGGAAGGTGTAGTCGCAGCGGGTGGTGACGGTTTCCCCCGCTCCCCGGGAGGACGGGACATTATTGCGATCGGAAGTACCGTCAGGCCAGATGATCTCGTAATAGAGGGCGACGGCATCATCCGGCGGTCCGCCGGAGAGAGTGCTGTGAAAATAGATCGGCTCCGACCGGCTGAGGGTTTCCACGTCGGAAGACTCATCTTCGAGATCGTTGTTGACGAGAATGACCGCCTTCCAGGAGAAGTAGCGCCGGTAGATCTCCTGGATGCCCGGGTATCTCTTTTTGTGAAGCTCGTTCAGATATTCCTCGAAATGCTCGTCCTGATCCTGGGAATCCTTATTCATGTTCGCTGTCACATAGCCGAACTTGGTCGTCAGAACTTTCTGCTGAACATCGGTGTCCGCATACAGATCCAGAGCTTTCTGATAGTATTCGAGAGCCTGTTCGTAGTTTTTGCTGTTGTATTCCGCATCCCCCGCCCGGACGAAGGCATCGAAGCGGATATCCTCGAGGGGCGCCAGGCCGGCGGGAAGAGAATGGGACAGCACATCCCGGGCGGCGCTGGTGCGCAGGGCCGTCCTTTGCTGATGGTTCGGCAGGGCGTAGTAATAGAAGAAAGCCAGCGATCCGCCGAGAAGCAGCAGCAGAATGATCAGAACGATCATGATCCGTCTGGTTCTCCGCCGGCGGCGGAGAAGGTCGGCTGCCTCTTCGTCTTCGTGGATATCGCTGCTGTTGTTTGAACCGTCTTCTCTCCGGGAATCCTGAGGTATATCCTCGGATGTGTCCCGGCCCACAGCCGAAGTATCCGCGGATCCGCCGCGATCCGCTGTCTTTTCGCCGCATTCGGCAAAGGCGGCGTCCGCTTCCGCGTCATTACCGGTGAAACCGCCTTCGCTGTCCGCATGATAAGGGTCACCGGGCTTATGAAGGATGAACAGCTTCCGCAGCAGTTCCCTCTCCAGACCGCAGTTGGAACAGACTTCACCGCGGTTGATCTGGCCGCAGCTGCAGGACCAGCAGTCCCCGAAGTCCTCGAACCAGTACTTGGGCTGCATCGGGTGATTGGTGAAGAGCATCATAACATCCCGGTAGGATTCATCCTCCGGGGTAAGGGGCCGGGGGCTATAGGCGGTTTTTGTCATACCCGCGTTCCTGTTCTTCCTTTTAATCATGAAAAAATAATACCATATCCACCAAAAAATTACAATATCGTGAATTGTATATTGTATTAATTTTAATACAATATTGACAGTGACAGACCCTTAAGGTAGTGTTAGAGTAATATATT
>JAUNRL010000023.1:0-9713 GCA_030535715.1 Bacillota bacterium | reverse complement strand
CGTTCCCCGGGACAGAATGCAGGCGAAAGGAAAAGATCATGAGACAGAAACGAATGTTGACAATGGACGGGAATACAGCGGCGGCCCATGTGTCCTACGCGTTTACCGATGTTGCAGCAATTTATCCGATCACCCCTTCTTCTACGATGGCTGAGGTCGTGGATGATTGGTCGGCCTACGGGAAGAAGAATATCTTCGGTCAGCCGGTAAAGATCGCGGAGATGCAGTCGGAGGCCGGCGCGGCGGGCGCGGTTCACGGGGCACTGTCCGCCGGAGCGCTGTCCACCACCTATACCGCGTCCCAGGGTCTGCTGCTGATGATTCCCAATATGTATAAGATCGCCGGAGAACTGCTGCCGGGCGTGTTTCACGTGGCGGCGCGGAGCATCTCCACCCACGCACTGTGCATTTTCGGCGACCATTCCGACGTCATGTCCTGCCGGCAGACAGGCTTCGCCATGCTCTGCTCCAATTCGGTGCAGGAGGTCATGGATCTGGGCGGCATCGCCCATCTTTCAGCCATCAGGGGGAGAGTTCCGTTCCTGCATTTCTTTGACGGATTCCGGACATCCCACGAAATTCAGAAGATCGAGGTCTTCAGCCACGACGACTTCCGAAAACTGGTGGACTGGGATGCGGTGCAGGAATTCCGCGACCGGGCCCTGAATCCGGAACATCCGGTAATCCGGGGCACGGCTCAGAATCCGGATATCTTCTTCCAGGGCAGGGAGGCGTCCAATGTTTACTATGACAGGATTCCGGAGATCGTTGCCGACTACATGGAACAGGTCAGTGAGATGACCGGACGCGGATACAAGCCCTTCGATTACGTCGGCGCGCCGGATGCGGAGAACGTGATCGTGGCCATGGGCTCCATCTGCGAGACCATCGAGGAGACCATGAACAAGATGGTGGCGGAAGGCCACCGGGTCGGCCTGATCAAGGTCCGGCTGTACCGGCCCTTCGTGAAGGAGTATTTTATGGACGTACTGCCCAGAACCGTGGAACGGATCGCGGTTATCGACCGGACCAAGGAGCCGGGTTCCCTGGGCGAGCCTCTGTATCAGGATGTGCGGACTGCCCTCTACGGGATGCGCAACGCGCCGGAGGTCTTCGGCGGCCGCTACGGCATCGGCTCCAAAGATACCACGCCGGGCATGGTGCACTCCATTTACGACAATCTCTATCATAAGAACCCGAAGAACCACTTCACCGTGGGCATTGAGGACGACGTGACCGGGCTGTCCCTTCCCTATACGGAGGGTATCGCCCGTGAGCCGGAAGGCACCATCAAGTGCAAGTTCTGGGGTCTGGGTTCCGACGGTACCGTTGGCGCGAACAAGACAGCCATCAAGATCATCGGTGACAAGACGGATATGTACGCCCAGGGCTACTTCGATTACGACTCGAAGAAATCCGGCGGTCTGACCGTATCCCATCTGCGGTTCGGCGAACACCCGATTCAGTCCACCTATCTGATCAATCAGGCGGACTTCGTAGCCTGCCACAACCAGGCCTATGTCCGGCAGTACGATATGCTGAAGGAGCTCAAGAAGGGCGGAAGATTCCTTCTGAATTGCCTTTGGACGGACGAGGAGATCGAACAGAATCTGCCCGCGAAGATGAAACGGGATCTGGCGAGAAAGGAAATCCGGTTCTATGCCATCAACGCCTGGGAGATCGCTGAACGCATCGGTCTGGGAAGCCGCATCAACATGGTCCTGCAGGCGGCCTTCTTCCAGCTAACCGGCGTCATTCCCATCGACAAGGCGGTGGAGTACCTGAAGGAAGGCATTGAGAAGACCTATAAGAAAAAGGGTCAGGACATCGTCGATATGAACGGTCACGCCGTGGACGAGGGTATTCGGTCCATCCGTGAGGTCAGTGTGCCCGCCGAGTGGGCGGATGTGGAGGATCCGCGGTGGGTCTTCGAGGAGACGCCGGAGTTCGTGGAGGAGATTCAGAAGCCCATGAACAGCAAGGCGGGCGATGATCTGCCGGTCAGCGCGTTCCTGGAGAACGCGGATGGCACCTTCCCCTCGGGTACGACCCAGTATGAGAAGCGGGGCGTGGGCGTCTACCTGCCCGAGTGGCAGCCGAACAAATGCATCCAGTGCAATCAGTGCTCCTTCGTCTGTCCTCACGCGGCGATCCGTCCCATGCTGCTGACCGAGGAAGAAAACGTGGCGGCCCCGGAGGGATTCGTGACGTTGAATGCCATGGGCAAGGACGTCAAGGGGCTGCACTACCGGATGCAGCTGTCGGCCATGGACTGCATGGGCTGCGGCAACTGCGCCGACATCTGTCCGGCAAAGGAGAAGGCGCTGGTGATGAAACCTTACGCCCAAGTGGTGAAGGAAGCGGAGAACTGGGCCTACGGCATCAAGCTTCCCCAGAAGCACAAGTTCAACCGGGAGACGGTCAAGGGCAGCCAGTTCTGCAAACCTTACATTGAATTCTCCGGCGCCTGCGCCGGCTGCGGCGAGACGCCCTACATCAAACTGGCGACCCAGCTCTTCGGCGACCGCATGCTGATTGCCAACGCCACGGGCTGCTCCTCCATCTGGGGCGCATCCGCGCCGTCCATGCCCTACTGCAAGGACGAGAACGGCAGGGGCCCGGCCTGGTCCAACTCCCTGTTTGAAGATAACGCGGAGTTCGGTTACGGCATGCTGATGGCGGTCAACCAGATCCGGGAGCGGATCGAGCAGAACATGCACGCGCTGCTGGCGCTGGATGTGGACGAGCGGCTTGGCTCTGGAAGTGTGGCTGGATTATAAGAACGACGGACGGGAGTCCCGGAACAAGAGCGACCGGGTGGTCGAGACTATGGAAGGCCTGGATCACACGGACGAGATCGTCAAGGGGCTGTGCGACCGGATCCTGGAGTCCCGGGACTATCTGGTCAAGCGTTCCGTGTGGGCGCTGGGCGGCGACGGCTGGGCCTACGACATTGGCTACGGCGGCCTGGATCATGTGCTGGCGTCGGGCGAGAACATCAACATTCTGGTCTTCGACACGGAGGTCTACTCCAATACCGGCGGACAGGCTTCAAAGGCAACCCCGGCCGCGGCGATCGCCAAGTTTGCGGCATCCGGCAAGCGAATCAAAAAGAAGGATCTGGGTCTTATCGCCATGTCCTACGGCTACGTCTATGTGGCGCAGGTGGGCATGGGCGCGGACAAGAATCAGCTGATGAAGGCCATGCTGGAGGCGGAGGCCTACGACGGCCCCTCGATCATCATCGCCTACGCGCCCTGCATCAACCACGGCATCCGCAAGGGCATGGGCAAGTCCCAGCAGAACATCAAGGATGCGGTGGATTCCGGCTACTGGCAGCTGTATCGCTACAATCCGGAGCTGAAGAAGCGGGGCAAGAATCCGTTCATTCTGGATTCCGGCGAACCGACCACGTCCTTCCGTGAATTCATCATGGGTCAGATCCGGTACTCGTCCCTGGCCAAGGAATTCCCGTCCATTTCGGAGAAACTCTTCGAGATGACCGAGGAAGATGCCATGAAGAAACTGGAAACCTATAAGAAGCTGGCCGCCATGGACGAGGCGCTGGTGTAGTGCCGGCTGTCTGAGTCCTTCGGGCTGCGAAAGCTGTACGGCCGGGCCATTCGGGCCGCGCGGTCAGCGGCTCCGGTGCATGGCGATGAATGCCTGGCCCAGAGCGATGCCCCCGTCGTTGGGGCTTACCGAAATATTATAGAAGGGATGGAAGTCCAGTTCCCGCAGGCGGGACAGGACGCCCTCCATCAGAATCTTATTCTGGAATGTGCCGCCGGTCAGGGCAACCTGATCGGCGCCTGTTTTTTTTCTGGCCAGCACGCATTCGGAGATGATCATGTCGATGATCCGCTCATGGAAGGCGAGGGCGAGGTCGGAGGTCCGGTCCCTTCCGGGGTGTTCTCGGGCGAAGGCGGCGGCGTCCTCCAGCATGATGGCGCACTGTCCTTCGTAACGGTTGTAGTCGCAGATGTCCAGCAGGGAGGAAACGGCGTCAAAGAGCCGGCCCATGCTGGAGCTTTGGATGACGTTGATGCCGGTATCGATGGCCCGGAGAATCAGCCGGGAATCGGTGCAGGCCATGATCCGCTTGCTGCCAAAGGCGAAGATGTCCGACAGGTCGATGCCGATCTGCCGGCAGCCGTTCCCGTCCGGCGGCACCGGATCCGGTGAATTACCTGCTTCGGCGGCCCGTATATTTGAGGCGGCGCCGGCCCCTTTCGCCGCAGCTGCTATATGGCTTAAGGCGGAGCGGCGGGCATCCTTCATGGAGGAGTCCCCGCCGATCATGTCGATGTAGCGCAGGTGGGAGAAGCGTTCGAAGCGGCCTTTCTCGCAGAGCAGGAATTCGCCGCCCCAGATCTTTCCGTCGGTGCCGTAGCCGGTGCCGTCAAAGCTGACGCCGATGACCGGTCCCCGGAGGTTGTTTTCCGCCATGACCGAGGCCACATGGGCGTGGTGATGCTGCACGCGGGTCAAGGGGATATCCGTTGCTTTTGCGTATTCTTCCGCGAAACGGGTGGTTTCGTAGAGCGGGTGCATGTCGCAGACCGCCAGATCCGGTCTGATCCGGAAAAGATCGGCCATGCGGGCGACGTTCTCCCGGTAGATATTCTGGTTCTCCACTGTGTCCATATCGCCGAAGTACTGGCTCATGTAGAGGAAGGGGCCCTTGCTGAGCACGAAGGAATTCTTCAGCTGGCCGCCGGCCGCGAAGATCTGCGGCAAGGGGTTCTGGTCTTCGTCCGCGGTGTCCGCGTAGAGGGGCAGGGGGGCGTAGCCTTTGCTGCGGCGGATCATCTGGGGCTGACCGTCGATGACCCGGGTGACCGAGTCGTCCATGCGGATCCGGATCTGTCGGTCATTGGCGATCATGCCGCCGATGAGAGGCTGGGCAGCCATCCAGCGGAGCATGGGTTCGTCATCCTTGATCATGGGCAGATCGGAAAGGTTGGCGCTGGTGAAGATCAGCGGACTGATCCGATCCAGCAGGAGATACTGGGCGGCCAGAGAGGGGAGGAAGGAGCCGATAAAGCGGCTGCGAAGCAGATCGTCGATGGATGGAGCCCCGCTCCGCTGTGCCGTCAGATCCGCGGGCAGGGTGAAGTCCGCCTCCGTGAGCCGGTGTTCCAGAAGAATGATCGGCCGGGCGGAGGATTCCAGAAGGCGGGCTTCCACCGGATCCGCGTGGCAGATCTGCCGGATCTGCTCCAGGCTGCGGAACATGACCGCGAAGGGTTTGGTTTCCCGGCCTTTGATTTCCCGCAGGCGGCGGACGGCCTCATCGTTGAAGGGATCCGCCACCAGATTGTATCCGCCGACGCACTTGAAGGCGATGACGCCGCCGCGTCGGAGAAGGTCGGCCGCGTGACTCAGGATCGCCGCGTCATCGCGAAGGGCATCAGCAATCGGCTTGCCGGCGCCGCCGGATTGAGCGGTCGAATGGCGTACCGCCGCGCCGTCTGCCTGCTCGCTGCCGCCGTCCGCCGCGCCGCAGGTCCACTTCAGACAGGGCCCGCAGCTGTGGCAGGAGATGGTCTGGGCGTGGTGACGCCGGTCGTGCAGATCCGTGTACTGGCTCTCGCAGAAGCCGCACATGGGAAAATCGACCATGGACGTGTTGTCCCGGTCGTAGGGAATCCGGTCGATGATGGTGTAGCGGGGGCCGCAGATCATGCAGCTGATGAAGGGATGCCGGAAGCGGGGATTCTCCGGGTCGTACAGTTCTTCGAGACAGTGGGGACAGATGGCCATGTCCGGGGGGATCATGGCTGCTTCATCGCTTCCCTCGCCGCTCTGGATGATCCGGAAATCAGAAAACGGAACCGTGTCGACGACCGTGCGTTTGATGTGCACGATCTCCGCAGGCTCCGGCTTTTCCCGCTGAAGGGTTTCCAGGAAGGCATCGATGTTTTCCTTCGTATCGGTGAGGGTGATCTCCACCAGGCCGCCGATGTTCAGGACGGTGCCTTTCATCTGCAGACGGTCGGCCGTTTTCGCAACAAAGGGCCGGAATCCGACCCCCTGTACGATGCCCCATAGTTTGATTTTTTCCGTTCTCTGCGCGGTCATTGGTTCGCGTTATTCCTCGTGGTGGTGATCATGGCTGTGTCCGTGTCCGTGTTCGCGCGCTTCCAGTTTTGCGGCGTTTTCGTCCAGCCAGGCGGCCACTTCGGCGAATCCCTCGCCGGTTTTGCCGGAAACCCGGAACACCGGCACGTCTTTGTTGAGCGCCCGCACGCCCTTCATGAAAAACTCCTCATCGAAGTCCAGATAGGGAATCAGGTCCACCTTGTTTAGGAGGATGATATCCGCTTTTTCAAAGGCAAGAGGGTACTTGTACGGCTTGTCGCTGCCCTCGGTCACCGTGGAGATCAGCATCATGACGTGCTCGCCGATGGTGAACTCCGCCGGGCAGACAAGATTGCCGATGTTTTCGATGAAGAGAACGCCAGGCTCGTCAAAGCTCATGTGAGACAGCTGGTGCTTGATCTGGGGCGCGTCCAGGTGGCACTCGCCGTGGGTATTGATCTGGCGGGTGTCGATGCCCATGGAGCCAAGGTCGCGGGTGTCAATGTCCGATTCGATGTCACCCTCGATGACATAGAGTCTGGACTTCAGATGGGGGACGAGGCTTTTGATGGTCGTGGTCTTGCCCACGCCCGGGGCGCCCATCTCGTTGACCACCAGGACGCCGTGAGCGGTCATGTGCTCTCTGACGTGTTCTGCAATATGATCGTTTTTGTCCAGGATGCCTTCCCGGACATCAATTCGTCTGATGTCGTGCATATTTCCTCCTGACAGGTTACTCAACTGCAATGCTGTCGATATAGAATTCCTTGCCGATTTCCGTCGGTTCGCCGTCCGTTCCGCAGTCAGGGCAGGCGAACGAGAGGAGCTGCCTTTCAAAAAGCCTGCCGCAGGACGGGCAGCGCAGCTTCGGCCTGACGTGCTCGATCTCCACCTGCGCGCCCTCGCACAGGGTCCCCTCGGAGATGACGTCGAAGTACATCCGGACAGAGCTGCCCACATAGCCGGAATAGTCTCCGATGACCAGCTTCACCTGCCGGACTCTTCGGGCGCCGGCCTCCCGGCAGTGCTTTTCGCAGATTTCGATGATATGTTCGGTGATCGGTAATTCGTGCATGGGTACAGTATAACACACAGAAGGGGGGATGATGGAATCTTTTCTGTATTGGCTCTTGCCGCATCAAAAGCGACAACCCTATGCGCCAAAGGCAATACTGGGGAGGTTTTCGGCAATCAATGGGGAGAACTCCTTAGCAGAATCGCCGAAACATCCCCAACGTGATCAATACTGGCAGGTTTAATATCATGGAGACAGAATGCTCCCATAAGAATCTCATTTCCCTCTGTTTTCTCCGACAAAAAACCGCGAAAATATTTGTGGGAAAACCCATTGAATCCATTGACATCAGACAGAGCCATCTCTATAATAGGGAGTTGTCATCGTATTTTATTGCGTTTTTTTATTGAGAGGAAGTGTATCCCATTGAGAGAAACATGGAACAGTAAAGCGGGCTTTATCATCGCCGCCATCGGTTCCGCTGTCGGTCTGGGCAATCTGTGGAGATTTCCGTATATCGCAGCGTCCAACGGCGGCGGCGCATTCATTTTCCCGTATCTTTTTGCGATCATCACCGCGGGTATTCCGATCCTGATTCTGGAGTACACCATGGGCAAGACCTACCGATCCGGCGCCCCGGGCTGCTTCGCCCGGATCAGCCGCAGGTTTGAGTGGCTGGGCTGGCTGCAGGTCATGACGGCCTTCCTGATCGCGATCTACTATTCCGCTATCGTTGTGTGGGTGTTGTCCTACCTGGGATTCTCCTTCGGAACCCAGTGGGGTACGGAGACCGGAGATTTCTTCTATGCGTACCTGGGCATCACCGATTCCATTACGCAGCTGGGCGGTCTGAAGACCAACCTGATCCTGCCCTTCTTCATTGTCTGGGCACTGGTGGCCATCATCATGTACCGGGGCATCAACAAGGGCATCAATCTGGCCTGCAAGATCTGCATGCCGATCCTGGCCACCTGTGTGGTCATTATCGTTATTCGCGGCATTACCCTGCCGGGCGCCATCGACGGCATTGCCTATATGTTTACTCCCGACTGGAGCGCTATCGCCCACACCGACGTCTGGGTAGCGGCTTACGGCCAGGTGTTTTTCAGCCTTTCCATTGCCTTTGGTATCATGCTGTCCTACTCCAGCTACCTGCCGAAGGAAGAGGACGTGGTCAACACCGCGTTCCTGACGGCGTGCACCAACCACGGATTTGAACTTTTCGCCGGCATCGGCATCTTCTCCATCATCGGCTACATGGCCGGTGCACAGGGGGTGGATGTTTCCGAAGTCGCGACGGCCGGCGTGGGCCTTGCCTTCGTGGTATTCCCCACGGCCATCAATGCGCTGCCTGCCTTCAATACCCTGTTCGGTATTCTCTTCTTCCTGTCCCTGTTCACGGCGGCCATCACCTCGATGATTTCCATCATCCAGGCGATCATTCCGGGCATCGAGGACAAGTGGGAGATGTCACATAAAAAGGCAACCACAATCGTGCTGATTCCGATCTTCGTTCTGTCCTTCCTGTTCATCACAGGCGCTGGATTGTACATTCTGGATCTGGCCGACTACATTGCCAACAATATCGGCATCGTCTTCGGCGGCGTCACGGAAGTATTCATCATCGGCTGGCTGTTCAAGCCGGAGAAGCTCAGACTGGAAGCCAACCGTTACTCCAACTTCGCCGTGGGCAAGTGGTGGAACTACGCGCTGAAGATCGTGACCTTCGTGGTTCTGGGCTACACCATGATCCTGAATCTGATCACTTACTTCAAGGATGGTTATGAAGGTTATCCGCTCTGGATCGGATGCCTGTTCCTCCTGATGATTGTCGCGGGCGCCGTGGTGCTGACGGCCATCAGAGGCAAAGACGGTTATTATGTGAAGCCAGATGACGCGCCCGGCTGGGATGACTAAGGAGGTACGAAAATGAGTGCAAGTGCAGTTATTATGATGTGTATCGCCTGCATCGGACTGTGGGGCGGCGGAATTGCTTCTTTGATTGTTATGTTCAAATCGACCGATAAGAAATCGGCGGAAATCATGAAGGAGATCGAGGACGCGGAATCGGAGACCTGCGCGGAGTAAACCCCACCAAAACAGTGTAATTCCAACGGTTCCGGAGATTGTACATTGATTTTTTTTCACGAAGACTATTGTAATTACTGGACGAATATGGTACTATATGCCTGCCATTATTCTGACAGATAATGTAGGAGTATATCAGGAAGGAGAGTATTCAATGTTCAGGAAAAGAAATCAAAAGGGCTTCACCCTGGCTGAACTGCTGATCGTTGTGGCGATCATCGCGGTGCTGGTGGCGATTGCGATTCCGATTTTCGCCAGCCAGCTGGAGAAGTCGAAACAGGCGACTGATGCGGCAAATATTCGTGCAGCCTATGCGGAGGCATCTGTTGCGACATTAGACAAGAATGCAAACTGTTACAAAAAAAGCGTTCAGATGACTCAGTCCAATGGAAACTTTGATAAGATTGATGCGGACACAACTGTCGGTGGAGTGAAGCTTAGTGGCCTAACCGGATTTACAAAGGGAAATTATGCTTACGTCGGAGTACCGGCTAATGGAGGAAATGCTGTAATACAAACAAGCGCT